>CAZHYI010000008.1:0-14773 GCA_964536595.1 uncultured Candidatus Bathyarchaeia archaeon | reverse complement strand
TCTTTCCAACATATAATTCAGGAAGTTCCAGCGGTGAGGTATAGTGGTCGTGATGATAGTGACTTACAACTATAACGTCAGCAAGTTTAGCAGCCTCAGCAATATTTTTCATTGCTTCTTCACGTAGAAGAATCTTCTCCATGCTACTTAATGGATAGCTAGGCTGCATGGCGGCTGCGCCGGGATCGATGAGAACTCTTATGTCTGGCGTCTTCACTAGAATGCAGCTTGACTTAGCACCTAAACTGTCAAACCATATCAGCCAAACCTTAATGTCGCCTACCTCGATAGGTTTGCTTAATCCCATCTAAAGACACTCTTTAGATATTGAGTGTTGAGAAACTCTTCTAACAATAGTAAGAATAGATTTAGAAGCCTTTAAGTTTTAATTTAGTGAGTCTTTACCCCAATCACTCTTCATTTCACCTATAGAACCTCAAAATTTTAAGTGACAATCATTCATTTCTTGATTAAACTTATGTTCATTTATTCAATAAATTTATGAAAAATTTTATAAATAGGTAAATTATGTAGAGGTAGCTATACGAATGGTGATTATATGAGGATAATCCGATATAGATGCGGCGATGACTTAAAGTTGGGGTTAGTGCAGGGAGAAATAGTCGCCGATATAAAGAAGGAGAGCGGTGAATCCTATAGTTGCTTCATTGATCTGTTGAGGGAAGCCTATGAGAGAAGAGTTGATCTAAAAGACTTCATTATGGAGCGAGTTGAAGATGACAAATCTGGATCTAAGGTTCTTCCATATAAGGATTTAGAAGAATCTAGTGTAGAAGGAGTAAAGCTGCTTTCACCTTTAGATCCACCTGAAGTCTGGGGTTGCGGAGTAACGTATAGACGCAGTCGGGCAGCTAGAGAATTCGAGACTTCAACAAAGGGCGTTTATGACTTGGTTTACGAGGCAGAGCGGCCTGAAGTTTTCTTTAAGGCAACAGCCAGCCGTTGTGTCGGCCCTAATGATGAGATCTATGTGAGAGGCGACTCCAAATGGAGTGTTCCGGAGGCCGAGTTAGCGTTCGTAGTCGGTATGGAAGAGGAGGTTGTAGGCTTCACTGTGGGTAATGATGTTACAGCACGTGATATAGAGGGGGAGAACCCACTTTATCTTCCGCAAGCAAAGATCTATGATGGTTGTTGTGCAATAGGCCCATCCATAGTTACTGTGGATGAGGTGGGAGTGAACCCGAAGCTTGAGGTTGAGTGCAGAATCTATAGGGGTGGAGAGCTGGTTTTTAAAGGTTCAACAAACACTTCTCAGATGAAGAGGAGCATTGAAGACTTGAAGGCATACCTATGCCTATACAATTCGATACCTGCTGGCACCGTTTGTTTAACAGGGACGGGAATAGTTCCTCCAGACGACTTTTACCTTAAAGGTGGAGACGTAGTTGAGATCACTATAGAGAAGATAGGAACCCTCAGAAACAGAGTGAGACAATTATAGCTCTTCCATAAAGGTTCTTAACTATCCTTCTGATAAGGGCTAAGAAAAAGATTTTCGCAGAGCTTATAGGCTCCGCATTTTTATATCTTTCTCTCTTGAGTAATCGAGGTATGAAGGAGCTAAGCCTGGAAGGTTCATTAATTTAAGGAAGGAACATAATGAGACTGTCTTCAATAGTTAAAGAGGGGAAATTCATGAATTTCTTAGATAATTTAGTCAGCGTCTGCATTCTAATTGTAGCTTTCATTCTGTTCGCTCCAATACTTCTGTTAGGCTTCATTTTTGGTGAGGAGAAAAATTAAATAATTTTAATTCGGAAGTTAAAGTCGTATTTTTATAATTTATCATCTTTACCGTAGATTGGAGGTTTCATAATGGCTTTGATGCGCGATGTGGCTTTGATAGGTGCAGGAATGACTAGGTTCCATAATCGCATACACGCCGACAAGAGTAGCAGAGAGATATTCATTGAGGCTGCTTCTGAAGCAGTAAATTCTGTAGATAACGGCATCTCGCTCAAAGAGATAGATGCATTATTCATCGGAAACTTCTCCTCAGACATCTTTGAGCATCAATGCCACACCGCTCCGCTGATAGCTGACTGGTTGGGTATATGCCCGAAACCTGCGGTTAGGGTGGAGAATGCGTGTGCAAGTAGTGGCGTCGCTATCCAGATGGGTGTTATGGCGATAGCGTCTGGGCTGTATGATGTGGTCATGGTGGGAGGAGTGGAAAAAATGACTAATTTAAGTACCAGGGAAGCTGCGGATGCACTCTCAATGGCTTCAGACAATATTTTTGAAGCATCTTTAGGCATGACTTTCCCCGGCATATATGCCGAGATAGCTTCCGCCTACTTCTCAAAGTATGGGGAGAGGTTTGAATGGTTAGCCTCAGTCACCATTAAGAATCACCATAATGGAAAGTTGAATCCGAAGGCTCATTTCCAAGCTGAGGTTCTAGAGATAGGGAACCGTTTAGGCGCAAAGAGAGGATTAAAATTTAAAGACGCCATGGAGTTTCTTAACTCCCCTCTAAACTTCATGGTTGCCTATCCACTGAGATTATTCGATTGCTGTCCAATATCGGATGGTGCTGCATCCATCATCCTCGCTTCAGCTGATAAAGCCAAGAAATACACGGATACACCGATCTATGTGGCAGGGGTTGGGCAAGCATCCGACAGTATGGCTCTACATGATAGGAGAGATTTAACCTCTCTTTATGCGAGCGTTGAGGCTGGAAGAATAGCCTACAAAATGGCTGACGTTACGCCTAAAGACATAGATCTCGCCTTAGTCCATGACTGCTTCACTATAGCTGAAATAGTTGCAACTGAAGATTTAGGTTTCTTCGAGAGAGGGGAGGGCGGAAAAGCTGCTGAGGAAGGATTAACTGCACTTGATGGAGATAAGCCTGTAAATACAGATGGAGGGCTTAAAGCTAAGGGTCATCCAGTCGGGGCTACAGGTGCGGGTATGGCATATGAGGTTTGGAAGCAGCTTAGAGGCGAAGCTGGAAATAGACAAGTGCCCAACGCATCAATAGCCTTAATTCATAATGTTGGAGGCTCAGGAGGAACAGCCACTGTTCAAATCTTCAGGAGGTGAATGAGGTGAGTGAGGAATCACCGATCACAGTGAAATCCTTCTTTGACCAGATTAAAGAGGGAAAACTTACGGGATCAAAATGTCAGACCTGTGGAGAAGTGTATTTGCCTCCGAGGCCTCTATGCCCAAACTGTGGAGCTACCAATCTGGAATGGGTGAAGCTGAATGATGAAGGAACTGTAGAGGCATTAACAACAATTCATATAGCACCTACTAAGTATAAAGAAGAAGCACCTTACACAATAGCTGTAGTTAGGCTTGTTGATGGACCTAAAATTACGGTTCGCGTCTCAAGCGATAACGCTGTGTCGGTGGGTGATAGAGTGAAGGGTGACATTGAGAAGTGGAGGCAAGGCCTATTGGCATTCAAAGTTACTTGACTAAACCAGTGATTAACTTCTTCAGTACTCTATTCCCTTTCTACTTTCAACGCCGACCCTCAATGGATGCTTAATTTCATGAACCTCTGAGACTAGATCAGCCATCTCTATTAATTCTTTAGGGGCGCATCTACCAGTCAATATAACAACTGTTGATTTCGGCGTCTCCTTCAGTAGCTCAATGACAGCTTCAAGCTTAATTAAACCTGCAGCTACAGCCAGATTAATCTCATCCAAAACCAAAACTTTCGGCCTTCTTTTCAACGCCTTCTTAGCGAACTCTAACCCCTTCCTAGCTAACTCGTAATCTATTGGGTCTGGAGAGTGAAGATTGATGAATTCTCTACGTCCAAACTGGTAAATCTCGTATTGAGGTGAAAGCTTCTCCTTAATTTTGTATTCGCCTATATTTTTTCTGCCCTTCATAAATTGAATGATTATGGCTTTATAGCCGTGACCGACTGCTCTGATGGCTGCGCCTATAGCTGTAAGTGTTTTGCCTTCCCCTTCTCCCGTATATAGATGGATGAATCCTCTCTTCCTTTCCTTCTTAGAGTTGTTTAATACGGGCACTCTCCAGAGGCGCATATACCTGAAAATTCAGAGTCGACACTTATAAATGGCTCAGGTACCCCCCTAATGCTTGGGTGGCTTAAAACTAGAACCTGCTCCTTTCTGCTTCCATACCGAAAAACAGTTATTCCTTTGCACTTGAGTTTATAGGCGAGGAGATAAATCCTCCTAACATCCTCAATCGTAGCTTCATATGGCAGATTAACAGTTTTAGAAACAGCGTTATCCACATATTTCTGAAATGCAGCCTGCATTCTTACATGCCATTCAGGAGCCACATCTAAGGCTGTAACAAACAATCTTTGTACATCTTCAGGCACCTCCTTAAGGTCTTTAACAGATCCAGTCCGAGCGATCTTCCGCATCAATTCTACACTATAGAATCCCCTCTCTTTCGCAACCTTCTCGAAGAGAGGGTTCACCTCAAACAGTTGAGTCCCCATCACATTCCTAATGAATGATATGGCGAATAGGGGCTCTATCCCACTTGAAGTGCCAGCAATTATACTTATCGTTCCAGTCGGAGCTATAGTCGTCACCGTCGCGTTCCTCATAGCTGAAAGCCCCCTCTTCTCCCATACACTTCCTTCAAAATTTGGGAAAGAGCCTCTAACCTCAGCGAGCTCCACAGACATCTTTACAGCTTCATCCTCAATAAAACCCATAATCTTCTCAGCGGTCTTAATACCCTCTTCAGAGTTGTAGGGGATACCGAGCTTTATTAGAGCCTCAGCGAAACCCATAACTCCCAACCCGATCTTACGGTTTGCACGAGTCATCTTCTCTATTTCAGGGAGAGGGTAACGGTTCACATCTATAATGTTATCAAGGAAATGAACGGCTGTTCTTACAGTTCTTCTTAACTTGCTCCAATCTATTTTTCCGTCTTCATTCACCATTTTAGAGAGATTTATGGAGCCTAGATTGCATGACTCGTAGGGTAAGAGTGGAACCTCCCCGCATGGATTGGTGCTCTCTATCTTACCTACATGGGGAGTCGGGTTGCGACGATTAATCTCATCGATAAATATTACGCCTGGGTCTCCTGTACGCCATGCTGAACTCACAATAAGGTCGAAGACATCCTTAGCTCTCATCTTTCTCTCAGGCTTTCCGGTTCTCGGATTGATTAGGTCGTACTCCTCATCCTTCTCAACAGCCTCCATAAAACTGTCGGGGACTGAGACTGAAAGGTTAAAGTTGGTTAATACTCCCTCTCTTTCCTTTGCTGTTATGAATTCTAAGATGTCGGGGTGATCTACCGATAAAATTCCCATATTGGCTCCCCTTCTCCTTCCGCCCTGCTTAATGACTTCCGTGGTTACATCAAAGATCCGCATGAAGGATAGTGGTCCACTAGCAATACCCATAGTTGACTTAACAACGTCACCTTTCGGTCTCAACTTAGAGAAAGAGAAGCCTGTTCCTCCACCACTCTTATGGATTATAGCCATAGCCTTCAACGCATCAAATATTCCCTCTATAGAGTCCTCAACTGGAAGAACGAAGCATGCTGATAATTGCCCTATCTCTGTTCCAGCATTCATCAGGGTTGGCGAGTTCGGCAGGAACTCAAGATTTACCATCACCCTATAGAACTCATTCTCAACCTTTTCTAGATTGGCATTTGCATCATAGAACTTATCGGCTAAAGCTACAGCCTTCGCCACTCTACGAAACATTTGGGACGGAGTCTCCACAACTTCACCACGAATATTCTTGATCAGATACCTACGTTCAAGCACCCTCACCGCATTAAGACTAAGCTTCAGATCATCTTTAACTCCCAAAATACTTTTAGTCTCCCTTATACGGGTCCTCATGTTCCGGTAGAGGATGTACGCCTTAGCAACATTGGAGTATCCATTCCTGATCAATACGTCCTCAACAATATCCTGAATATCTTCAACTCCAGGAACTTCACCAACAAATCTCTCTTCTAATATCTTGACAACTTGACTTGAAAGTTTCTCGGCTACTTCACCATCCTCTACCCCGACGGCCACAAAGGCCTTGTGAATAGCGTTTGTGATCTTGCCTTTATCAAAAGGAACGATTCTCCCATCTCTCTTCCTAACATGAGTTATTTGAGAATTATTCAATTCTACCCCCAATTCCTGAGTAGTATTAAACTTAATAAGAGAATATGAAGAGGCTTTTGATAAAAGTAATCATTTCATTTTCCAAATTAACTCCTTTAAATGGATAAAAGTTATACCTTAAAGACGATACTTATGAGGAATCAAGTGTTGAACCGGATTTGGTGGTGATGAGCCTCTGGAGAAGACTTTACTTGTTCATGGGGGTTCTTCAGTTTATTATTGGCTCAGGCATGATGATTCTTGTTTGCCTCATATTTTTTAATCTACTCGGCGTTAGGGAACTCCTCAACATTACAGAGTCGAATATAACCCTATTCCTCGCAATCCTGATATTAGTGGGCATAGTTTTCCTAACCAATTCAGCCTTCCTAATAGTTCATTGGTTAAGGACAAAAATTTAAGATCTAATGATGAATCATCAGTGAATCTCTTGAGCTTTATTCTTTTGCGGCAATATTCATCATTCCAGCTATAACTGTTACAGCGCCTATCAGATAGAGAAAGTTAATTAGGATGTCGGTTGGCCCAACTACTCTAATAAACTCAACAATTTTGTCTCTGAATAGAGTTACTGAAGCTATTATTAAGAGGCCTATACCCACATTCATTCCTCCAATAGCTATTCGGAAACGTAAATAACCGATCATGCGGAAGTAGTACGCTACCAAACCTATGGAGAGCAGAACTAAACCTATAATCACCGAGATTCTCTCAGCAAACAAAATAGATATTATTGCTAAAATGATCCCTGCAATGGGAACATAGGGATAAAATAAGACTTTAAACGGTCTCTTCGCATGCGGATTTTCAGTACGCATCTTCATAAGTGAAAGATTAACTGCTATGAAGGCTAACAATGCCATGAAGCTTGAGGCGTAACCTATAATCTCCACGACTCCAGTTACCACAAATACCAGGGTCAATAGTGATCCCATCACGATGGAAATGTGGTAAGTGCCAAACCGTTTATGTCTGGAGAGGAAGAAGGATGGTAGATACCTATCTCTGCCCAAAGCGGTGATTACGCTGGTTTGAATGAGAATAAATGTTGTTAGGGACATCAATGAAGCGAATAGTCCAGCAAACGTAATGACCAATCTACCTAGATCGCCCATAAGGAATTCAGCTGTATATGTGAGTAGTGAGCCTGGAACGTCTGAACCTAAGGGCGCCACAGCTATGATAATGTAGGTTATTGCGAAATATATGGCTGTGAGAATAGCTATTGAAATGAATATTGCTCTTGGAATATTCTTCTCCGGGTTTTTCACCTCTGAACCGCTTGCTATTATAGCCCTCACTCCAAAGAAGAGGTTGTAAAGGAATACTGTAGCTGAGAGTGTCCCGAAGATTCCGTTAGGCATAGTGAATGATAGATCAGGCTTTATGTCTTGAATTATCCCTAAAATGATGAATATGGCGAATATAGCTATGAAGGCAAACACTATAAACACCTCCATCCTTCTCAGCTTAAATATAGAGGTGACGGCAACTAAAACTATGATTGCGGCAGCGGCTAGATGAACATCAATCGGGATGTAGTAGTTGATGAAGTAGGCGAAACCCAAAGATGCTAGGGCTGCACCGAAAACCGTTCCTACAATTATCACCCATCCAGTCATAAATGCTACTGGCCCTCCGAAAGCGACTTTAGCGAATGTGTATTCCCCACCGACTTCGGGTATTAGGGTGCCGAGTTCACAGTAACTTAACATGATGAAGAATGTGAGCGCACCGCAAATCAAGATTGATAAGAGAATTGATGGGCCAGCGAGAGTTATAGCGTGATCCAGCAGTATGAATATATTTATCCCTAATGCGCCATTAAGACCTACCATTATAGTGTGGAATAGTCCCATCTCTCTCTTAGCGCCTGAATGTTCACTCAATATAACTCATCATTCTAGCTCTTTCAATCCATTCCTCTAATAATTATTTCGCCAATAAAAAATAAAACTTAGATTAGAGAGTAGTGTAAGCTACTATTGGTGGTTGAGGAGCTATGAGGATTATAGATGCTCATGTCCATGTAGGTTGCAATAAAGAGACAAAATATTACAGTGAGGCAGAGTTATGGAGGGATTTGAGAGAGGCTAATGCACAGGGTGCGGTCATCTTTGCTTTTCCAGAAGACATCTATAGAGTAAGAGATAGTAAAGAGGCGCGTTTGGAGGCTAATGAGTACGTGCTTCAACTTTCAAAGAAATATCCAGATTTGTATCCCTTCTATTTCGTATGGACTGACTATCTCATCCCTGAAAATATAGGGGAGTATAAAGGAGTTAAATGGCACCGGCACTATAACGAACCAAGATATGACTATGAGGACCCTAAATGTAGAGAGTTTATAGAGGTCATTAAGGAGTTTGGCATGCCTGTTCTACTAGAAGAGGAGTTTATGGAGACTAAAAATTTCGTTGAGAGTAACCCTGAAGTGAACGTGATAATTCCGCATATGGGGAAACTTAATGGAGGCTATGAACGTATGCATATCTTCTACCACAAAGAGAATGTTTATTTCGACACCAGTGTTGCCCCACTGAAAGTCATAAGAGAAGTCTTAGGGCGTGTGGGTCCTGAAAGAGTAATTTTTGGTTCAGATGTGAGCGGAACATCAGAACCATTCTATAACTTTCCTAAGGTTGAGCTTCAGAAGCTCTATAGGTTAAATCTTGATGAGGAAGATTTAGAGCTGATCTTGGCTGGGAACATTGAGCGAATAATTGCTAAAGGATAGTTAGAAGAGTAATTTGTGGCTCATCAGTAAGGAGGTCGCCCAACCAGCCGCTATCACTAAGGTGGCTGGGAAGAACTTGACCTCAAATGTGAAGAACAATGTTTCAGCGATGAAGAAGAATGCGGAGATGAAGATAGCTGAAATAATGCTCGACTTCAACCCATACTTCTTGAAGGTTTGTATTGTAAGGAGACCACTCAAGAAGAGATCACCTAACCCGAGAAGGATGCTGCCGCTGATCGGGAAGGTAGGTAAGATTATCGCTATCGGTAACTCCAATCCAGTCATCTTTGAGGTGGAAGCAACCATAGATCTCGTTATGAATACATGAGTGAAATCCATCACTGTGAGTAGAGCTGTGAATATTGCAGCTATTCTCCATGTAAAGAGGATGCTTGATATTAGCGTCACTCCAATTATGGTTAATGAAGCGAATAGGTTAAGCAGGATATTATTCCAGAAGAAAATGTAGGAGATTACGAATATTGCTGGTATTGAGAGGGCGATATACCGGTTTGATGTGACGGTGTCTAGAAATATGAATTGTAGCAGGGAGTGGGCGCCGATCACAGCTATCTTGATGGCTAAGTCAGGTAGAAAAATTATGAGGGTTACCACTACGCTTAAGAGGATGACTATAAGTACAACTTCATGTAACTGAAGTTTCCTTTCCCCGAAAAGACTCTCTATTCTATCTCCATATTTAGAGAATGTGAAGAGCGAAATCAATGATATTAGGGAGATCGATAACGGTAAAACGATATCGAACATCATTCGATTTTCAACCGAAAGCTGAATAGTAAATATCAGAGTGAAAATTAATTAGAAAAATTGTGGGTGAATTAATGGTGATCCACCCTAGGCAGTATCTTTCTAGCCTTCCACTCCTTTATGAACTCAACTAGATTCTCCACTGCAGCTTTAACTATCTTCTCTCCCTTCTCTCTAGTAGCTTTTGTAGGGTCACCTACAATTCCCGTCTTCGAGAATCTGCTCCACCACTCCATGAATGCTACGGGAGAGGGATTAACGAAGTCTCTCCAGATGAATTTGGATCTACCTTGCCCCATATAGATATCCATATCCCTAACAGCCTTACTCATATCCACAATTTCAGGTTTCAAGTATAGCATTACAGATGTCTCCATCTCTCCAGCATGGGATGCGTGTGACAGAATGCTTCTTATCACATCTATAGCCATCGTCCACCAATTAACAGCTACGCATATAGCATCCGTCTCATTAGTTACTCTCCTAGCCACTATATTCAGGAAGGGCGCATTGCTTCCATGCCCATTAACTATAATTATCTTCTTGAAGCCATGTCGAACCACACTGCGACAAACATCAAAAACGAAATCTATAAAGTGGTAAGGCTCTATACTGGTGTTTCCAGGAAAGTCCATATGGTGCTCGTTAAAACCGTAATAGATAGTAGGCATCAATAAGGCATAATCAGGCACCTTTTCAACAGCCCTTCTGCATATTTCAGTCGTTATTAACGCATCGGTCTCCAGCGGCAAGTGGGGACCATGATCCTCAGTTGAACCTACTGGAAGAACGATAACTTTCTCAGCCTTCAATGCTTCCTTAATCTCCGGCCAAGTATGTTCAGAATAGAGAATCTTTTTAGACATAACCAAAAACCACCTATAGCCCATTTTTATTAGGAGATTTAAAAGCTTTGTTGTAGCACTCAAAAGGTTTAAAAGTTCTCCATTTAAGAACTACACTACTCAAAGGGTGCTGCAGAGACTTGAAGGGACACCAATTAAGCGTGAAGGATATAGCTCTAATCTCCTCTTTCGCCTCACTATACACCATACTCTCATTCTGGTCTCTCTTCCCCATACTCGGCGCAGCTGGAAAATTCATAACCCTCTCAAGCATAGTTGCACCCCTAATAGGCATGATTCTAGGCCCCTATAGAGGGGTTCTGTCGGTAACTCTGGCTGGTTTAATCCTTCTCTTAATAGGTAACTTAGGCGCTTTTGGGCCTTTAAGTTTCTTGCCTGGAGCCTCAACAGCCTTATTTTCTGGTCTTCTCTCAAGAAACATGAAAGCCTCAGCGTCTGTAATTTTCATAGTGGTAGTAGCGTTATTTGCTTTCTATCCCAACTCTGGGCCTGCATGGTCATTCCCATACTTTCTATGGCTACATATAGTAGCCTTCATAGTATTATTGTCCATACAGCTATTGAATAGGGTTGATTTGCATTCATCGACTCATAGAGATCTAATGATTAGTGTGGCTTCATTATCCTTCACATCTACAATGTTCGGTCATTTAGTCGGTAGCCTCATGTTTGAAGCGCTCTTCAACTCTAACTTCAGCCAGGAGGGGTGGGGGTTCCTATGGCAATCCATCTCCCTAGTTTATCCCTATGAGAGAGCAATAATAACCATCTTCTCCACCTTGCTTGGTTTTCCGATAATTAAGATACTTAACTCTCAGAAAATAGAGTTAATCAACTTCAGATCTTAAGAGATGGTGATCTAGATGTTGTTGATACCTATAAGGGGCGGAACCATCAATCCGGGAGACGACTTGATAGGTAAGATCCTCCAATTGTTAGAGGAGCTAGATGTGAAGCCTCGTGACGGTGACGTGTTGGCTATTCCCAGTAAGGTTGTGGCCACAATACAGAATCGGATTGTTAAGTTGGAGTGTGTTGCGCCATCTAAGGAGGCTGTGGAGCTTGCGGAGAAATATAGGCTTGAGCCTAAGTATGTGGAGATAGTGCTGAAGGAGGCTGATAAGGTATATGGAGGTGTATATAAATCTCTCTTGACCTTAAAGGATAACTCCCTCATAGCCAATGCCGGCGTTGATCAAAAGAATGCGCCTAAAGGATACGTTACACTGTTACCTCGGGACCCTATTAAAACAGCTGAGGAATTAAGAAGGAACTTCACCTCGAGAACTGGAATAAGAATTGGAGTGATCATTGTTGACAGTCACGTAACACCATTAAGGATGGGGACGACTGGTTATGCTTTAGCAGTTTCGGGGTTCAAACCCGTTATTGATCTTAGATCTAAACCTGACCTTTATGGTCGTAGAATCGAGATAACTAGACACTCCATAGCTGACGATCTTTCAAGTGCTGCCCACGCTCTGATGGGTGAAGCTGATGAAAGAGTCATAGCGGTATTGATTAGGGATGCCCCTATAGAGCTAAATGAGGAGAACCAGTCTCACATGATGTATATTGAACCTAAAGAATGCCTATTCACAAGTACACTCCTTAAATATAATATTAAGTCTTCAAAAGAGCAGAGTCCCAGCGACTCTCTAAGTTGAACTCTAGAGGTTTAATTGCAGCTCCGGATGCGTTGGGAATTCATGTCCGCATTGGGGGCATTTAGCATAATCGCAGTGAATCACGGAGGGGCAGCCTGCACAAGCGAATGATCTGCCGTAGGTTACGTCAAAGACGAAGCCACATTTCGGGCATGTAAGCAACTTCTTTCTGCCAGCCAATGAAATGACACCTCTGCGTTACCCTTTAACCACAGCTATGGGTTTCAGATGTGCAACTTTAGTCGCTATCCCCACTTGGTGGCTAACCTCAACAACCCTATCCACATCCTTATATGCAGCGTCAGCTTCCTCAGCTAGAACTACATTACTAGCTGCTCTCACAACTATCCCAGATTGCTCAAGCGATTGTTTCACGTCTTTGCCCCAGAAACGCCTCTTCGCCGCTTTACGACTTAACATACGTCCAGCACCGTGAGCTGTCGATCCAAATGTGAGCTCCATAGCCTTTCTTGTGCCGACCAGAAGCCAAGATGAAGTACCCATTGAACCCGGAATAATGACTGGTTGACCAATCGATTTATAATCTGCAGGTATTTCACTACTTCCAGGCGGAAATGCTCTAGTCGCTCCTTTTCTATGAACCCAAACCTTAACTCTCTTCCCCTCAATCGTATGCTCCTCAATCTTCGCTATATTGTGAGCCACATCATATACGAGGCGTAGACCTAAATCTTCAGCCGGCCTCCTAAATATCTTCTCGAAGCTCTCTCTGACCCAGTGTGTTATGGCTTGTCTATTAGAGAATGCGTAGTTCACTGCGCAAGCCATAGCGCTAAAGTAGTCTTCAGCCTCCCTTGATTTTCCTGGAGCGCACGCTAACTCTCTATCCGGGATCTTTATTCCATATTTATGCACCGCTCTCTCCATGATGCGTATGTAGTCTGAGCATATCTGATGGCCTAAACCTCTACTGCCGCAATGTATCATCACCGTTATCTGACCTACAGAGTGTATTCCAAACTCCTTCGCCACCTTCTCATCATAAATCTTCTCAACTCTCTCGATCTCTAAAAAGTGGTTTCCAGAACCCAAGGTGCCGAGCTGTGCCAACCCTCTCCTCTTAGCTGTGTCAGAGACTTTAGTGGGGTCAGCACCCTCCATTGCTCCACCCTCCTCACAATGCTTAATGTCCTCCTCCCACCCTAAACCCTGCTTCACCATCCACTTTACGCCTTCACTCATAACCCTATTAAGCTCACTAACTGTAACTCTGAAGTCTTTCCGTCTACTTCCCAAGCCTGAAGGAACATTCTGGAATATAGTCTCAGTCAGTTCTGGCAGGTGAGGGCGAACATCTTTCTCAGTTAAATTAGTAACTAGAAGCCTCACGCCACAATTTATGTCGTACCCGACCCCGCCAGGGCTTATAACACCATTCTCATAATCGATAGCTGCTACTCCACCAATCGGGAAGCCATACCCCTCATGACCATCTGGAAGCGTTATTGAGTATTTATATATTCCTGGCAGGAAAGCGACGTTTGCGCACTGATCCAATGTTCTATCTATCTTCATCTTCTCCAGGAGCACTTCATCCGCAAATACTATGCCTGGCACTCTCATTCCAGACTTGTAACTTTGAGGTATTTTCCAAGTATATCTACCAGTCTTCTCTAATGGTACGTTGAGTCCTCTATTCACTCTCTACACCCCTCTCCTTCAAATTGCACTTATAGTATTAGAAATGCATCCTCCAATTTAAATCACATGGGGAATCTTTATTTAAGTCTACTTTACCTTTTCTTTTAAGTCGAGTGCTTATTAAAGGTTCAGTAGAGGCATACTATTGAAGGTCAAGGAGATTCTCTGCAGATCCATTTTGAACAAATGCGGAATTGAAGGTATAGATTACAGTTTGAATCCCTACATAGGTTGTGAGCATGGATGCATCTACTGCTACGCAAGATACATGGGGCGATATGCTGGCCATGAGGAAGAGTGGGGGACGTTTGTGGACGTGAAGATTAATGCTCCCTCTATGCTATCTCGTGAGTTAAAAAAGAAAAGTCGGGGATTGGTGCTTCTGAGTACGGTTACGGATCCCTATCAGCCTCTAGAGGAGAAGTATAGAATAACGAGAAGATGCTTAGAGCGGCTGCTTCTCTACAGATTTCCGGTTACAATCATGACGAAATCTTCGCTTGTCTTGAGGGATTTTGATTTGTTGAGGAGATTTGAGAGTTGCGAGTTAGGTATGACCATCATTACGGATAGAGAGGAGCTTAGAAGTTTTCTTGAGCCTAACTCAAGCTCTGTGGATGATCGGCTGGATGCTTTAGAAAGGTTCAGTGAGGCAGGCATATCAACCTACGCCTTTATAGGGCCGGTGATTCCTGGATTAACTGACGGCGAGAAGGATCTAAAGAGGTTGATGGGGAAGCTTGTTGAAAGAGGGGTTAGGAGAGTGCTGATTGATAGATTGAACCTCCGTTATGGGGTACTTCAGAATCTTACACGCCACATAGAGCTTAAGTTTCCAAACTTAATCGATAAGTTCCAAAGTAGGGTTGAAGCATATAATGAGTATTGTAGGGAGATGAAGAAGCTTCTATCTCGAATAGCTAAAGATTCAGGGTTGGAT
>CAZHYI010000007.1:0-15963 GCA_964536595.1 uncultured Candidatus Bathyarchaeia archaeon | reverse complement strand
GCTGAGGAGCTTGGATTTAAGACAGTTTTCTATCCAGACCACTTTATGTTACCAAATAACAAGACATTACTCTCTTGTTGGTGCGTTCTCTCCGCTTTGGCTAAAGCCACAAAGACGATTAGGCTCTGCAGTTTAGTGACACCTACGACTCTCTATCCGATTCATATACTTTCGAAGAACATTGTTACTTTAGATCACATCTCGAATGGTAGAGCGATGTTTGGTGTGGGGGCAGGATGGTATGAGAAAGAGTTTAATGCGTATAATGTTCCCTTCTTAACTCTGAAAGAAAGGACGGAAATCACTGAGGAAACTGTGAGAATATTTAAATTATTATGTGAGACGGAAGGCTCAATCAGTTTTGAGGGAAAGTACTACAAAATTGATGAAGCACTATTTTACCCGAAACCTATCCAGAAACCACATCCTCCAATATGGACGGGTGGCGCGTCAAAAAGAATCTTATCTCTCACAGCAAGGTATGCTCAGGGCTGGATACCCTACGAACAACCCTTAGACACCATGAAGAGTAAGATTGAGACATTAAAGAAGATGCTTATAGAGAATGGTCGGAGAGAAGAGGATGTGGAAATAGCAATGAGCTTCAGATGTGTAGTCTCCGATAAGGAGGAGGAAGTGAAGGAGATTATGAAGCTGCTTAATTTAAAGAGAGAATTCATTAATTCCATTGGTGTAAGGAGTAGAATAATTGCTGGAACAACAGAGGAAGTTATTGAAGAGCTGAGAAGTTACATTGAGATAGGTGTAAAACACTTCTGCTTTGGCATGCAACCCAGCAACAAGATACCGGAAAAACTCGAATTCATCAGAGATGAAGTTATCCCACGACTTTAATTACGTTTCATCCTGCAGGAACTTACTCTTGAAAAAACCTCTAAATGTGCGGTAAAACGCTTTAAGAATAAATTTCTAGACATAAGTTTTATAAATAAAGCGTTTTAAACATAGGAATTCTATCAGTAGGGGAAAAGAATGAATGAAACGATTAAGAATTTGGTTAAGGCCTTTATAGGTGAGAGTCAGGCCAGAAATCGATACACTTTCTACGCGAAGGTGGCTAAGAAGGAAGGTTATGAGCAGATAGCTGGAATATTTTTGGTAACTGCGGAGAATGAGAAAGAGCATGCAAGTAACCTCTTCAAACTGATTAATGAATTGAAGAGTAAGAGCTGTGAAAAGCTTGATGAGATCACTGTGGAAGCTGCAGCGCCAACAATACTTGGCAGCACAGCGGATAATCTGAAGGCAGCTATCGCTGGAGAAAACTATGAGTATACTAAGATGTATCCGGAATTCGCTGATGTGGCTGAGAAGGAAGGGTTCCCTGAGATAGCGGCGAGGTTAAGGGCTATTGGTGAGGCGGAGCGGCATCATGAGGAGAGATATAAGAAGCTCCTTGCTGAGGTTGAGGCTGGAACAGTTTTCAAGAAGGATAAGGAGGTTTGGTGGATATGCAGAGAATGCGGCTACATGTATTTCGGGAAGGAACCGCCTCTAGAATGTCCTTCATGCAGCCATCCAAGAAGTTACTTCCAAATCAAATGTGAAGAATATTAGAATAGCTTTACAGATCATTCATACATACAAGCTCAAAGTGGGCTTTAGGTTTAGTTCATGCTGTAATAAGTGAAATGAATCTCTATGAATCCAACTGATGAGTCAGCTAAAATTAGGAAAGTAAAAGCTCTACTGGAAGTAATTAAGAATCTTAAGGAGACGAGGGTAGGTAGATTAGTAGAGAGACGCATGAAGGAATTTCATGAATTAGGTAAAGGAACAAATATTGAACTGTTTAAGGAACTATGTTTCTGTATTCTCACAGCAAACTTTAGCGCTGAGAGAAGCATAAAGATTCAGAGAGAGATAGGAGACGGTTTCCTAACACTTTCAGAGCATGATCTTCTAGAAAAACTCAAGGAGCTTGGTCACCGTTTTCCAGCCTTAAGAGCGAAATATATAGTAGAAGCTAGAAGACACATACGCTCCCTCAAAGAGATTATAGAATCCTTTAATGATAAAGAGCGATTGAGAGAATGGCTAGTCAGGAACATTAAGGGATTAGGCTACAAGGAGGCAAGCCACTTTCTTAGGAATATAGGCTACGTAGACTTCGCGATCATAGACTTCCACATAATCAACATTCTAGCAAGGTATGGATTAATTGAGAAGCCTAGAACGTTAACAAAGAGAAGATACTTACAGATTGAGAATCTATTGAGGGATGTAGCGGGAAGTTTAAACTTGAATTTAGGGGAGCTGGATCTTTACCTTTGGTATATGGAGACTGGAAAAATCTTAAAATAAAAGATAACTTATGTCTTCTTTCATAAAAGGGAGGGTTTAAGTTTCAGCTCAACTGGGAATGAAGAAGCTTTAACATTAACCTTTATTTATAGTGGGGAGTTCGCGGAGCGAGTGATAAGGAATCTGATAAATGACCCAAGTTTCTGTAAGTCATGTGGGCTCTACTGTGACTTCTGTAAATATGGCGTATATAGTTACGTCAGAAATATTAGGGCTGCAATAGAACTACCCAGTCCCTCTGAACTGCCAGCTCTTATCGATGATCCAGAGAAGTATCTGCCTAAGAAAGTCCCAAAAGCGGATCTATGCATCTCTTCTGGGCTGCATAAAGATTTACTGTTAGAGCTACCAAGGCTCATTGAGGAGACTGGAATGAGAGGATTAATTGTGCCTATAGAGGATTTTATTGAGGTTTCGGCTGGTCTGAGGAAGCAGCTTATAGAGGAATGCGAAGATCGAGGGTTAGAGAGCGCTTTTCCAAAACCATTCTGTTCATTGGAGCCGGTAGAGGATAAACCGACCATATCGAGATTCATTGAGGAGTTTAAGGTTGGAAGACCTAAACTGGAAATATCAACTGTTAAGAAGGGAGGCTATGAAGTTATAGAATCTGTGATTGTTAGGAGGAGCGCGCCATGCGGCTCAACATGGTATGTAGCGAGAAAATTGATCGGGGTGAGCGTTGAGAAGGAGGCTCTTTATGACGCTATAGCTAAGGCTCACCATACCTACCCTTGCACAGCAACCATGAGTGTGGATCCAGAAGTGAAGGAGCCTATACTCCATATTGGCGGCTTCATAATAAGGGAGGCTGTAGAGGAAGCCTTAGCGTCAGCGACACTTTAAGTTGAATTTAGCTTTTTTAAAAAAAGGAGGGGATATGCTTAAATCAATCCCATCTCTTGAAGAGTCTTCTTAACCTCTTCCTTCTCCGATTCTGTTAAGTTATCCATGGGTAGCCTCAATGGGCCTCCATGCAATCCTACTAGGTCCAGACAGCATTTGCCTACACTCATGTACATGTAGTTGGCTCTCAAGGGTACAGGGATTATTGAAGTGTCCTCTCTTTTACTCATGAATTTACCCATCAGACTCCAGAGAGGCATCTGTTTCTTTAGGGCTTCCATAGCCTTACTGAAGTCCCCTTTACTAGCTGCTTCATAGAGTTCATAACTTAATGACGGAGCAAAGTTGCCGATGAATGTAACGAACCCTTTGTATCCACAAGCAGCAGCTCCTATATAGTGCAGCTCGCCCAATCCACAAATTAATGCCATATCAGACTCCTTAATTAGAGCTGCTTTCCAGGCGTACTCAGCAGCGTTAGGTGTATTATCCTTCACAGCCACAATATTATCTATCTCAGATAGTCTTTTCATTAACCAAGGATCAATTAGTGCACCTGAAACTGCAGGGTTATTATATATCATTATTCCGATCTTAACTGCCTCTGCAATTTTCTTGTAATGTTGATACATTCCTTCCTTTGTGGGTGTGTGATAGAAGGGTAGAACTACCATGGCGCAGTCAGCGCCTACTTCCTCAGCATACTTAGTCATCTTTATAGTCTCTCTAGTCCCAGCCTGTGACGTTCCAGCAACCACCGGCACCCTCCCATCCGCAGTCTCCACAACAGTCTTAATGACGAGCTTCTGCTCCTCAATTGAGTTCGCGTAAAACTCAGTTGTACTTCCATTGGTCATTATTACGAGATCTTTAGATCCCTTCTCAGCAAACTCAACCAAAAATTCAGTGTTCCTCTTTAAGCCCTCAATATCCAAATCCCCATTTTCCTTGTAGGGACAATACTGAACCGGGATTATGCCTTTACATTTACTCCTAAACTCATCTGGACTCATCATTTTTTATCACCATTAGATTTCATATTTTTGTGCTTTATCAATATTTTTAATCTTTCCAACAAACAAGAAAAAGGGAGTGATTAATTTTCTCCAGTTCTTAACGTCTAACCATCCTGAGAAGGTCGTACTGGCTTAGATGGGGCGACATCAACTCTACGAATTCATTGAGAGTCTCTTCAGGCGTTTTATCTGTTGTATCGAGAATAAATTTCGGATAAATAATGGATTTGTTATATTCCTCATCGAACCTTTCCAGTAGAAGCTCTATATCCTTCTCCTTTATCGTGTTGTCAGAGTGAGGGGTCTCCCTCATCCGTTTAGCTATGGTTTCAGGTGAAGCCTTAACTAATACCAGAACCGTTCCTGGAAAATGCTGCATTATTAAATGGTCTACGTGGCGTGCAAAAAATTCTCGATCGCCGTACTGGTTTGGATATCCATATCCATAATAGAGAGGTGCATAGACAGCTTCCTCTATGTGAAAACCAACCATAATCTAGTCTGGAAATTCAGTCCATCTCATACCGAGATGATACTCAATCATGTATCTCTGAAGCTGCTCCTTCACTACTGGACCTAACGCCTTCACCTTTTCCAACTCTTCAGGAGGAACATCGCTCATGCCTGGAGGAGGGCGCATCTGTGAACCTCCACCGTAAAATGTGAAGTGGTCGTGACCTATCAAGCGATCGTAGCGAATTCCTGTGGCTTTACTCCACCATTCAGTTATTTGCTTTAAGAGTGTAGTTTTCCCAGCGTACTCACAACCTGTTATAACTAACCTCAACTTCCCATCTCCGACTCTAATTTACTCCGCTTTTAACTTAATAGATTTAGGGTATTTTGAGGTTTTAGGCTTAAGAATCCATTTTATCCAGATTAAGAGACTGTGAACTTCGGTAGGCTGCAAGGATTTTAGAGTCTCCTATCTAATACAGTCAGTTCAGTGATTTAAGCCTCTAAGGGATTATAGCTATCTTTAATGCCTCTTTGGTCGTCGTCAGTATTTTGATCGCTTCATTGATGTCGTCGAGACTCATCTTGTGTGTCACTATGTCTTTAAGGTTTACTCCCTTACTTGTTATTAATTTCCATGCTTTATGGACATAGTAAGGGTCCGTATGGTATGTGCCCTTGATCGTTAATCCATCATAATGTATCCGCTCGGTAGCCACAGTAAATCTTGTTTTTGGAGCTGCGCCCGCATAAAGATTGACTAGCCCCAACTTCCTAACCATCGCTATAGCTTGTTCATAGGTTTCGATGAAGCCTGCCGCCTCAATCACAACGTCTGGACCTAAACCACCAGTAAGCTCCTTAACCCTATCTTCAACATTTTCTTTCTCAGCATTTATAGTGTATAATTCTCCAGGTCTGTTAGCATGTATCTTCTCAGCCATCCTGAGCCTATAATCAACTTTATCTATCATTATATGTCTCGTTGCTCCGAGGAGTCCTGTGATCTGCATGTGGTAGAGCCCTTGGGGGCCACTACCGATTATGGCTACAGTGTCGCCTAATTTTACATTGCTTATTGAGCTTCCATGAACTGCGCATGAGAAGGGTTCAAGCTGAGCAGCCTCCTCAAAGGAGATATGGCTAGGAACTTCAAACATGTTTATTCTCACTATATGTTCCGGAATGAGGTAGTACTCCTGATACGCTCCCATACCGAGCGGAAGCTTCCTTTTAACCTTCCTAGAGAGTTTATCCCAGTTTAGGCATGCCATATAGTTGTGGGAAAGACACATCTCACACTCCATACATGGAGCTGTATTATGCGCAACCACGCGCTGACCAACCTTAAACTTCTTCACTTTGGGACCTACCTCAACCACGACGCCTGCTACTTCTCCATGCCCGAAGAGCCTTGGGAACTCTATGTTTCTGTAGCCTCTAAGGTAAGTTTTAATGTCTGTGCCACAAGTGGTTGCTGCTTTAACCCTTATCAGAACATCACCGCCTTCAGGCTTCGGAACATCAACATACTCTACTCTAACATCCCGTAAACCGTACATAACGGCAGCCTTCATCTTCTTCTCCATCACATCTTCCCTCATATACAACTTAAGATAAGTTAGATATACCCATTAAATTATTGTGAACACTATAAAGTCTACGCATAAACCTTAAGAATCAAAAATTAACTGGGATTAAACAGAGTTTTTTCTTAAATGTTAAATATTAAGTGCTCAACCGAGAATAGTTCGGGTTGAAATGTCCAGGGAGACGCTTCAGTCATACCTTCAATCCAACAAGATTAAGGCTAGAATATTAACCTTCACTGGATCAACGATCACTGTGGAAGAGGCTGAGAAGCAACTTGGAGTGGGTAGAGAGCGAATAATTAAGAGCATATTATTCATGGATGAGAAGGGGCTTCCAGTGTTAGGCATAGTTACAGGCGACTCCATGATTGATGAGGAGAAGTTGGCTAGGGCTTGCGGAGCTGAGAGGTTGAGAAAGGCTAGGCCGAGGGCTGTCAAGAACGTAACGGGATTCGAGGTGGGCGCCCTCCCCCCGATTGGTCATAAGAAGAAAATTAGGATCTATATTGATCCTAAGGTTCTTAGCTACGATAGGGTTTATGGGGGAGGTGGAGAGATCAACGCTTTACTGGAGATAGATCCTAAAGAAATCATTAAACACTCAGAGGCAAATATAGTGGAAATATCAACGAAGAAAATGAAAAATTAACTCAACATTTTCTCTTTCTGCCATTCTATTCTTCTTCTCAGTTTAGCTTTCTCTTCAGTACTGAGGAAAGATGACTCTACAGCGTTCAAGCTTAACTGATAAAGTTCATGGATTGTGAATCCGAGTTCCCTGTATAGTCTTAAATACTCATTATTGATGCTTGTTCTGAAGAGTGTTGGGTCGTCAGAGTTAACTGTTACATTAACACCTAAATTGAAGAATAGGCGTATCGGATGCTCCCTAATACTCTTTACCGCTCCTGTTAGAACATTACTTGTGGGGCAAGCCTCAACGCTAACTCCGACCTTACGCATATGATTGATTAGTTCCGGGTCTTCCTTAGCTGAGACAGCATGTCCTACACGCTCGACTTTTAAGAGGTTTATTGCGTCCCAGATGCTCTCTGAACCCACAACTTCGCCTGCGTGAGCTGTTAAATGTAGATCCATCTCTCTAGCCGATTCATAGACATCCTTAAAGAGTTTTGGTGGATATAGATGCTCACTACCTCCAAGATCAATAGCCACCACGTATTCATCATACTCCCGAATCATCTCTAGAGTTTCCTTTCCCATCTCTGGACCAAAATCCCTAACTAAATCTATCTTCAACCTGCAATCCACACCGAAATCTCTTCTAGCCTTTCTTATTCCTCTGCCAATACTCTTCATCATCCTACAGTAGTCTAAACCAACCCTCATCACATGTTCTCGGGGAGAGAGTATAGCTTCAACATACATGACGTTCTGTTCAGCCTCATCCTCAAGAACCTCATAAATAATTCTCTCAAACTGCCTCTCTTCTCTTATGCAGTTACGTATAGTAATGTAGCTCCTCAAGAAACCATTAAAATCCTTAAACTCTAATAATTCATAGACTTCCCCGATACTGCTGGGTCCATCCTCGATGTTGCTCTCCTCAATCAACCAAAGAATAGTTTCAGGCCTAATAGCCCCCACTATATGGATGTGCTGTTCAACCTTAGGAATCTCTTTGATAATACCTTCAGTTTCCAATGAAAATCCCCAAAAAAGATTAAGTAAAATATTTTTCACTTTAGTTTGGATAAGGCTTTCTCTATCCTATTGAGGGCTTCAGATAATATAGCTTTACTGGTAGCAATGCATATTCTCACGTGTCCTTCACCGGCCTCACCGAAGCGTGCACCATTCGACACTGCCACATGAGCCTCCTCTAGTAGGTATTTAGCCATCTCTTCACTGCTCATCTTGTAATTACTTATGTTCGGGAACATTAGGTATGTGCCTTCGAGCTTGGGACAAACAATATCCATTTCTCTAAATCTCTCTTCAGTGAAGTCACGGAGCTCCTCTAAATACTGCACTAGAGAAGTTACCCACTCATTCAGTTTTCCGGAGAGCATAAAGATTCCAGCGGCTTTAGAGAGCGTTGTTGCACCCCTCAATACTCCTCTAGCTACCTTTCGGATCTTCTCTATTAATGCGTCGTTTGTGGTTCCTAAATAGCCTATCTGGAGGCCGGCTACTCCAAAGGTCTTCGAGAAGCCCCATGCCGTCATAGTCATGTCGGAGACTTCTGGACTTAGAGAGGCTAAACTTATGTGTGGCCGCCCATCAAAACGTATATCCTCCCATAACTCATCAACCATCACGTAGATTCCTCTATCAACAGCTAACTCTCCTATCCCCTTAAGCTCCTCCCTAGTCATAACTCTCCCAGTCGGGTTATGCGGGTTACAAACAAAGATCAATTTCGCTCTTGAAGTGATAAGCTCATTCAACTCATCAATATCAAAACGGTATCCTTCCTCCTCACTCAACCTCCAATATAGAGGTTTAGTTCCAGCTACTTCTACAGCAGTGAAGAATGGATAGAACATCGGGTCAGTAACTACTACCTCATCTCCTTCACGACAAGTAGCTTTTATAGCTAACCATAAAGCTGGCAATACTCCCTGTGTGACATAGATATTTTCAGGTTTAATATCTACTCCATTTACTTCACGAATCTTATTAGCAGCTGCTTCACAAAAGGCTTCATTACTAGAATAGAAGAGATCTTCTTCCTCAACAGCCTTAATTAAAGCCTCCTTGATTAGGGGATGAACTCTGAAGTCTGGCTCAGCTATCCATAGGGGTATAACATCTTTCCCATATACACTCCATTTCACGCCTTTCCCACAAGCTAAATCTTCAATCGATAAGTCGTCAAAACTGTAGGATAACGCCAATCCAACAACGCTCCTTGAATGGGTTGAGAGGAAAAGGCTCTAAAAAGAATTTCTCAATCTACCGGGGTTCAGAATCATCTATAACTGATATAGATAGAGGGTGTGGGATACTGGGAATCTTCTCATAAAGTAATTGAAGGATGGTGGCTCAACGAACTTCTCTTTAAGTTTCGGGTTCCACCCTCTTATGGGGTATTCATGACTGACTACTCTAGCTCCCTTCTTCAGCTCCTTCTCCAACTTGGACTTCAAAAGGTCGTTACCGCTTGTAGTGAGATAAAGCGTAACCACATCAGCTGGACTTATATCCACCTCAAAAAAGTTAGATTGAATAACCTCTACGCGGTCTTCAAGGCCCTGCTCCCTAACAGCCTTCCTAGCACTACGGACTAAATCTTCACGGAGCTCTATACCTACAGCTTTAGCTCCGAAATCCCTCGCTGCCATTATAACTATGCGTCCATCTCCACATCCAAGGTCATAAACAACCTCTCCCGACTTAACTTCAGCTAACTCAAGCATTCTCTTAACGACTTTATGGGAGGATGGAACGAAGGGAGCCACCGACATCGCAACTCATCTCTAAAGCAGAGAGTTAAATCACTCATCATTAAACTTAAATTATTCCCTTCTTGAAAGTTTTTATCTAAAAAGATTTAAAACAAGGGTAAAACAAAAATAGTGAAAAATGATTCTTTATATATTGATTGAGGTGTAGTTATTGGTCGAGGTAACTTTAGAGAACATCACGAAGAAATTCGGTGATACAGTGGCTGTTAGCAACGTGAACCTGAAGATTAAGGATAAGGAATTCTTCACTCTATTAGGGCCTTCTGGTTGTGGAAAAACCACAACGCTCAATCTTATAGCTGGGCTTGAAGAAGTGACGAGTGGGAAGATATACTTCGATGATGAACTGGTTAATGAGGTTCCACCTGAAAAGAGAGATGTAGCAATGGTCTTCCAGACATACGCGCTCTATCCTACATTAACAGCTTTCGATAACATCGCCTTTCCATTAAGGGTTAGGAAGCTGCCTAAGAGTGAGATTAAGAAGAAAGTGATGGAGACAAGTGAGATGCTCAGAATCACGCATCTTCTGGATAAGAGACCTCATGAAATGAGTGGTGGAGAGCGGCAACGTGTAGCGTTGGCTAGAGCTATAGTTAGGAAACCTAGGCTCTTCCTTCTCGATGAGCCTCTATCCAATATAGACGCGAAATTAAGGGTTTACATGAGGGCTGAGTTGATAAGGCTTCAGAAAGACCTGAAGATAACCACGATCTACGTTACTCACGACCAGGTTGAAGCTATGACCATGTCGGACAGATTGGCTGTCATGAATGCTGGTAGAGTGTTACAGATAGGTTCACCAATAGATATATTCAATAAGCCAGCTAACATCTTCGTCGCTGGGTTCATAGGGACGCCTCCCATGAACTTCTTTGATTGCAGTTACACGATTAAGGAAGGAGAAGCCTATCTACAGTCAGACTTTCTCGCACTTAAGATAGAGAAACTTCCATCTGAAATTGAGGCCGGAAGGGAACTTATTCTTGGAGTTAGACCACAAAACATAACAGTCTCTAAAAGAAAGAGGACGCAGGAAGACTTCAAGGCGGAAGTCTACGCTATCGAACCCTTAGGTACAGAGACAGTCATAGACTTCAAAATCGGAGACGAAATCTACAAGTCTGTGATGGGGCCTGAAGTAAACTTCTCCATCGGGGAAGACGTTTGGATCTCCATAGATAAGAACTACATCCATCTCTATGACAAGAAGAGTGACACACTTATTCTGTAAAGGGGTGGATGGGTAGAGTCACTTCACTCTACTTAATGCCTCCCCAATCCACCTAAGATTCTCTAGAGGAGTTCTTCCATAATTATAGAAATCTATACCGTCAGCACCCGCATTTATAGCTGCATTTATTTCACCCTCAATAATTTGAGGGGAGAACGCTACTGGATAGTTGACTCTTAAAGACGCATATATTTTAGAGCGCCTTGTTAATCTCTTAGCCCATTTTAGGTGATAATACACCTGCTCCGGATTTGTGTAATAAACCATCAAGTTAAACGCGTTAACCACACCGTCAAGATGTAGGAAACTGACCCCCTCATTCAGTCTACTCGCAGGTCCAGTGATTACGCTCAACTTAACTTTAGGATTAGCTTCCTTCAGAACTTCCTTTATGTCCTTGAAGATTTCCTGAACCACCTTGAATTTGTATCGAAGCAGCTCTTGAATCTCTTCACTTTCAACCATTAGGCTATAGAAGTTGCTATATAGGTCTTCCTTCGGTAGGGTGTGGAGGATATAGGAGGATGTATGGAGACTATCCTCTATAATATCCTTTAACTTCTCTCTGGACCCGGCTAAATCAAATCCTAGAGTACGTGCCTTCTCTACGCAATATTTGCAGAAACATGTTGAGTATAGATGGGAAACCATAGGCTCTACATAAACCTCAAATGTTTCATGATGATCCATGTGAACTATTCCCCAAGGAAAAGTAGCTGATTCCAACTGAATAGTGTTCAAGTCATAGTTAGACGCTAAATCTCTAACTAACCCCTTCACATAATTCCTAACATCCGGATTGTTTGGGCACATCCAATTATAATCAACATTCAAGTAAGGATCAATAATCCCAACTTCAGGATGCTGCCTAACAAATGAAGAATTATGGTGGCAAACAGTCCATGCATTAACCTTCATACCGTACCTTTCAGCACTCTCAATAACTTGACTCAAGATATCTACATGCCCATACCTCTCACTTCTTTTAGGCTTCAGAATCGTATCAACATAATTTTCGTTGTGCGGCTCAAAATAGACGACGCCTTCCTCCGCAAAGAAGATCCTCCATTTAGGATTATGAGGAAGAATATACCTTCCACTATGGTAGCTAACTGCAAGATTGATTGAGTTAAAACCGAAATCCTTCAAGTTCTTCAGCACATTATCAACGCCTTCATCCACCACATCCCAACCATGCAGATAGATAGATGCGTAAAGTCCAGCCATACAAACACCCCTTAGAACAATTAATTCTTCAGTTTTTCACTTAATAATTGTGCCTTTCGGGGTTATTCGAGAAACTTCTGTGACTCCCTCAAACAACACTGCTGTTAGGCTCGTCTCGATTGATTCTCCTCCTCTAATCAATTCAGCTGTGCCTTCCTTTAACTGCTCATTTAAGCCTCCCGGATAGCTCGTGCAGGGCTCTAGGGCTACATTCCAAGCCATCCCATACCAAGGATAGTCGGGCTTATTATAATTCTGCCAGAACCATAACCAATCGAATACCTCCTTATCCCAAGTCAATCCAAAGCCGAGCTTAAGTTCAGGATTAATTAGGGCGTACCAACCCTCCTCAAGTTGCGTTAGGAAACATGTCTCCTCAGCAACCAAATCTCTATCTGGAATGATGCTTAAATCAACCTCAACACCCGATCGGTCTAGAACTTTAGGCCATGAGTATCTGCCCTCACGAAGTCTACCATAAGGCGCCTCCTCAACCCCTCTAACCACAACTTCTCTTGCCGGAACGTAAACTCTACATCCAGGGGCGAGGAAGGGCTCACCGAATGCTGGATGGTGAAGCCATGAAAACTCCAAATCCTGACTACTCATATTCGTAATCTTCTCATCTATCCTTATCTTAGCGTCCCCACTCTTCATCGATATTCTCTTCTCAACTCTGAGTGGGTACCTATATCCCTCAACGGAGAGGTACGCTTCAACCTCAGAGCGACTATCCTTAGTTATGACGCAATTCCAAGGGATAAGCGCTGTCTCTCCATGTATACCCCACTCAGCTCCCCTATGAATGGAGGGTCCACCAGCAGATGGAAGTATGTCCTGCCACCCTCCACCATAGAAATCTATGAATGAGCCTCTTGAGGCAGGGCAACTGGCGATAAAGAATTTTGGATTTCTATATCCCATGGGGGAGTGCCACATTACATCAATGTTTGAGGGTTTATGGGTGAACTCTATTATGTCGGAGCCCTTATCGATTAGGGAGACCACTCTAAGCTTCTCATTCTCCATAATCAGCGTCTTCATACCTTTATAGGACCAGTCTAAACTTATGGTACAAACCATCCTTCTCCACCAACAACATATTTTTATCTATTAGGAGAAATAACTTACTGTTATGAAGGAAGGATTAATATGAGTAAATTTAAGATCGGAATAGACGTTTCTTTCCAATTCATGGATGATCCCCAATACACATTGAACTTCGTGAAGCTTGCTGAGGACGCAGGCTTCGACTCCATCTGGTTTGGAGATCACTTCCATCCATGGCACCACTCATTTAAACATAGCGTCTATGTTTGGTCCGTAATCCCAGCGGCTGCTGAAAGAACAAAGAGTGTACCTTTAGGGGTAGATGTAACAGTCCCTATTGGAGGAAGATATCACCCAGCAATCATAGCTCAGGCCGCAGCCACAATTGATAGGTTCTATCCTGGACGTTTCCTCCTCGGCGTCGGTTCAGGGGAAGCTATGAGTGAAACGCCCTTCCTCGGTTACTGGCCGAGCTGGAAAGAAAGAACAGAGAGACTGATTGAGGCTATAGATCTGATTAAGAAGCTTTGGAGCTCCGAAGACTTCTTCTCGTTTGAGGGTAAGTACTTCAAGATGGAGAACGTCTACTTATACGTTAAACCTAAAACACAGATCCCTATCTACTTCTCAGCGATTGGCGAGAAAGCCGCCTATTACGCCGGAAAGTATGGAGATCACCTTATGACCTGCAACTCATGGAGAAGATGCAGAGACGTTATCTATCCAAGTTTCGAGAGGGGAGCTAAATCCGCAAATAAGGATTTGAGTAAGATGGAGAAACTCGCCCTGATCGGAGGCGGCATAGGAGACGAAAAGAAGATCATCGATAAGATCAGAAGATTTATCGCCGGGGCCTCCATACAGGCTATGTTTAATGAGCCGGATCCAAGGAAAATAGAGGCTGAAGCAATGAAGTTTTCTGATGAAGAGATAAAGGAGAGGAATCTGATACTCTCCTCACCGGATGAGTTAATCGATGTTATCGACAAGTATAGGGAAGTAGGAACAGACCACCTGATCTATGCTGATTGGAGCCCAGATTACGAGGCAACTATGCAGATATTTAAAAAGAAAGTGATCCCATACTTTAAAGAAGAGTGAATGTTAAGGTTGAAGTAATATGGCTCGTCTATTAGCTATTCTCTTCAGTGGAAGGAGAAAGGGATACACCGCCACCCTTCTGGAGAGAGCTGTGAAAGGAGCAGAGTCGGTGGAAGGAGTGGAGGTTAAATTAATTCAGAATTCCAATTATAGGTATTCTCCCTGCATCAGCTGCTTCTACTGTATTAGGGATCCTGAGCATACCTGTAGCCTCGATGATGATTTCGGCAGGAAGGGTGAAGGAGCCCTATTTAAGGAATTAAAGAACGCTAATGGCTTAATAATTGCTGATCCCGTCCATTTCTGGGGAATGAGTTCCGGATGCCACCTATTCATGGAGAGATGCTATCCCTTTGCTTGGAGTGACAGCCTGAATGGCATGCCTTTCGCATCCATCTCCTGCGCAAGCAATCAAGGAATGCAGATGATCGCTACTCGAGACATCTGTAAATTCGCCTTCTGCCTACGCTTGAGATATATTGGGGGATTACCTATTCATACAGCATATTTCGAGGATGCATTGGAGGAGGCTGAGGTTTTAGGTAGGAGGGTTGCTGAAGCGGCGTTGAAGGATGCTGTTGAAGGTAGGAAGAAGATGAGTGATTATGAGCGGTGGAATTACTACATGAATAAACCTTGGAGCCCGCTTGAACTGTACTTTGAGAACTTAACTCGAGGTACGTTCAGGTGGGAAGACTCATTAATTGAGTATGGACTTAGACATAAAACCTTCAAGAGGGAGGAAGCTATAGAGCTTCTAAAGAAATCCAGCGAAGAATTAGCTAAAGCCCTAAGAGCGTATAGACTGAAAGACTACAAGGAAGCTATGAAGCTTTTACTCTCTGCCAGTGCCTACTGGACCCACGCTACATGGAAGGAGTTCCTTGAGGAGGAAGCGATAAAAGCAAAAATTCCCGAGGTTTACCGCCCCATATCTGAAGAGTGAAAAACGCTTTTTCACATTTTATTTTTAGGGGTGGAGGGATAGAATAAAAAGATAAATTAACTTCCTTTAAGTATTTTTTCAATTAGTTGAAAAGTTTAGATTGATGTCGATTACGGGATAGATTTAAGTTAAGGTGTGTTTAGGCTGAGATGTCTCAAACGTTTGAACGTATAAGCCCCGCAGACTTCTTTTACAGGAATAGGGATATCGCTGGATTCACTAATCCTTCAAGAGCTCTATATTCTGCGGTTAGGGAGCTTGTAGAGAACGCCCTTGACGCTGTTGAGTCTATAGGTGTTCCGCCAGACATCTATGTGCGGCTCAGCAGAATCAGGGAGGTGAGTAACGGGGTTGAAATATATGCTTTGAGGGTTCAGGATAACGGATCCGGGATTCCGAGTCAGCATATACCTTCAGCCTTCGGTCAAGTACTTTTCGGATCCAAATATAAGTTGAAGCAATCGAGAGGAACGTTTGGTTTGGGTGGCACCATGGCTATACTTTATGGTCAAATAACCACTCATCATCACGCTCATATAATCTCAAGTGTAGTTGGAGAGTCAAAGATCTATGATTATTTGCTTAGTATCGATATTCGTAGGAATAGACCGATAATTCTGCAGCGGAAAACACTGAGGAATAGTAGTAAGTGGCACGGCACAATAGTGGAGTTCTGGCTTGAAGGCGACTACTTGAGGGCTATGCCTAAGATCCTTGAGTATTTGAAGCAGACAGCTGT
>CAZHYI010000006.1:0-17102 GCA_964536595.1 uncultured Candidatus Bathyarchaeia archaeon | reverse complement strand
AATAGACCTTTCTGGGGTTTGCGTACTTAGCGATTATTATGGAGTATGTCCCTACACCAGCAAACATATTCACTATCACCTCTCCATAGGCGACTTTTCTAGCTATCCGCATCCTCTCATGTGAAAGTCTTGGGGAGAAGTAAACCTTAGCTAAATCAACCCTAAAGCGGCACCCGAACTCCTTATACTCAGTTTCAGTGCATTTCTCCCCCCTAACCCACTCAAGCCTCCGCGTTCTAAATGTCCCCTCAACAGGCGACGCTTGCCTAAGAACAGTCTTAACTCTCTTCTGGGTCTGCATAATCGCCTCAGCAATAATCTCTGCCTTACTGAGCATCGAGTCATCAAGACGTATAATGGCTATGTCCCCTACAACATCGTAGGAGTTGAACACCTTACGTATCTCTTCAGGCGTTAATTTGCTAGATAATAAATCTCTCAACCTACCCTTCTTCATTTCACTCTAAACCCTGAAGTTAATCGACTCAATCTTTTCAGCATACTTAGCCTTTCTTTACTGCCCATCTTTGAGCATTCAATAACTTCCCTCAAGAAGGCTATAGACTCATCCATAGCCCTCCTATTCACCGGGAAAGGAACCCCATCCTTACCTCCAAAAGCAAAAGTGTACTTTATAGGGTCTCTCCAGCTAGGTCTCTCACCAAACATTAAGTCAGATACTATAGCTAACCCCCTAACCGTGGCGGGACCAACCCCCTCTATAGAGAGGAACTCCTCAAAACTCTTTATTTGCGCCTCATACGTCCTCCTCAAAACCCTCCAGTTAACCCTACTGGGCAACTTTAAATATTCTATCGCTTCCTTATCCTTCGGTGAATCACCTATCCACCTATCAAGGGAACTCTGATATTTAGGCCTAATAGACTTCAACATCCGATAGATCCTCCTCGGCTCCTCCTTAGCGAGATCGACAATGGCTTTTCTACAGCCCTCACTCTCCCTAGAGGTCATGTCTAATACAATATTCCTTCTTGAGTCCCCGACGATTGCTGAGTGAGGCTCAACAATATAGCTACTGCACTTTTCAGAGAGCCAGTGATACCTTCTAGCTGTTCTATCCTGAACATTCATACCCTGCTGAACTATAGCCCATTCACCATCCTCAGAAATGAAAGTCACATGGTGGTATAGGGGATGCCCGGACTGGATTGCTGAATTATCCACCTTAGCCGCTATCCTACTCGTATAGGTTAAACTCTCAATCTTACTTGTGGATAAACCTAAAAGCTCACCGAACTCCACGATCTCTCTAGGGGTCTTCCTTGAGGCTCTTCCCTTTCCACCACAAACAGCTATTCCATGCTCCTCAGGATTCATCGCCTCTTTAAGCGCCCCAGTTAAAACTGTAGTTAATCCTGAGGAGTGCCAATCGTAACCTAGAACGCACCCTAAACCCTGAAACCAGAAGGGATCTGAAATTCTAGTAAGAAACTCCTTAACGCCGAACTCATCAATTATTATGGTTACTATACAGTTGGCTAGCTTAACCATCCTCTTAAAGAGCCAGCGAGGAGCCCTCCCATAATGTAAGGGAAGGTCAGTGATGCTTACTCTCCTCAAGTTCGATCCCTAAAATCTCCCAAAAAATAATGTGATCTAGACTGATTTAAAAATTGGCTTCGCCCTTCAGCACTCTTCCCTCATGATCTATCTCACCCTTCCTTATTCTTGTCGTGGAGATAGATCTCTCATCCTCAGCCAGAACCATATCTATCACGATTATGTCGAGAGGTTTAAGCCCTCTTTCCCTACGTATCTCATTAATCCTGTATGCGGTGCGGGCGGTCTCAACACTGACAACTAAAGCCTCAATATTCCGATCCGATATTGTTGGTCCATAAGGATCCCTAAGCGGCATAATCTCAGCCCTACTCAGTAGGCCATTCTTAGCTAGGAAGCTCTTAAGCCTCTCCAACCTCCTCTCATAACTCTCAACCACATGGGGCTTCGAAAGCTTCTTAACAAACTCATCTGTGCATAAACCTATTAGGACAGTGTCACCTATCTCAAATGCCTTCCTCAATATTGCACGGTGGCCCTTATGGAACTCATCAAAAGTTCCACCCACAGCCACCAACCTATATTTGCCCTCTCGACGCATGACAAGCCTTCCCTTTTAAGTAGTAGCCTACAGCTCCTCACTTATAAATTTGGATGTAACAATCCGTGTAGAGGCCACTGGGAATTAAGTGGTAAAATGTTTTTTGTTACTTCGGGAACTTGCTCGCGCCTTCGGTGTTCATCAAAACTGCCCCTCGGAACTTCGCATACCACTTGTTAGGCGATGCATACTGTATAACTTCTTTTACATGAGTAAAAAGACATTAAATCACAGTCATTCTAAAGCAGTCGTTCAAGGATTGTTAATCATTTTCATCAGCTCTTCCGCAAAGGTTTTCGCTTCACTCGCAACCTCATTTCTAAGAATTATTCTCTCTGCAAGCACATCGCCACCGTAGAGGTCGCGCATTTGTCTCAAACACTTACCAGCCCTTCCAGCACATGTAGCAAAGAAAACGCATCTTTTTATGTTTCTCCTGTTCCTCATGAGATACGTCCTAACAGCTGGAGTTACACGCCCATTCCATACTGGAGTACCCACCACCACAACCTCATACTTCCCAGGATCTTTGGTGAAGATTATCTCAGTCGTTTTTCCACGGGTTGCATCGTATCCAGCCTTCAGAAAGCCAAAAATGCCCTTTCTTGGTTTTTTATCTACTACCTCATCTATGTCAGCTTTGAGAGTATCCGCTATGATTTCAGCAGCTCTTCTCGTATGACCATCCCTAGAGTAAAATACTACAAGAACCTTCATCATATTCCTCGTTTCCTTTTAATCTTAAGAATCTTACCTATTGTACTTCGCTTAAGGTTTTGCGGATAAAAAAGTTGCTGAGGGCAATTTAGGGAAATCAAAGTTTTCCCTTTTTATCCGCTGTTATACGCTCCCGATAGGGACGAGGATTGTGAAGCCATACGAAAAGTCGGTGGAGGGACGTTGTAGACTTTTCCTTTTATGTTTGGAATACCAGTTGATGAAAATTATCCAGTACAGGAAGAGTAACGCGACAATGCTAATCCAGTATGGTTTTTCAAAAACTGGTTTCGGTAGCGTATTGAGATATACTATCACACTTATCGTTACTATTACCGAAAGCACAGCAACAATAATTTTTCGCAGTTTATCCTTCTCCATTTTATCACCTCCTTTCATAAATTAATCTTATCGCTTTGAATAAATTGTAAAATGCTGTTCTGGTAAAAAATCAAAATCCTTTTCCAATGAATATCCAGCCTCTTTCATTTCACTTATAACAGTTTCCTTAGGAACATCATGCCCAAATAACCCACGAAAGGTGAAAAATCTCCCTTTTTTATACTCTATGATAACTACCCTGCCATCAGTCTTTAAAAATCGTTTTAGATTCTTAAAATACTCTACACGATTTGGTATATGGTGAGTGACATTTCTCATAAATACGAAATCTAAACTGTTTTCAGGCAAATCTAACGTATCTTTGGTTAAGATTGTAACTATATTATTCAGCCCTTTTTCTTTAGCACTGCTTTTGATGAATTGTAAAAATTCTGGATTTGTATCAACAGCGTAAACTTTACCTTCCTCTCCCACTACTTCAGCAAACCTTAGTGAGAAATAACCTCCTCCAGCTCCAATATCAGCGATACTTTGACCATGCTTTAACCCAATGGCTTTAATGATCTGCTCTGGCTTGTTTTTAGGATGAGAAGCTTTTTTATTGAAGATTTTTGCTCGAAAATTCACCATTTTATTGTTTCCTTATCATTAAATTACTTATTGCTTCTTCTAATATGTTTTGTTTTAGACGTTCTGAAGCCGATTGCATATAACGAGTATTTCATGCATTCTTTATTCGCATAACTTTTCAAAAAGTGTTAAAGCGAACTTTCATAAACTTATTTTTAATGAGGCGGAGTTTCAAGCTCATTTTTTACTTCACTAACAATAAGTTAATAAAACCCAAAAAGGCAAAATTTATATTTCTTCTACAACTTTAAGTCGGCGCTAACTTAACAGTAAAGTTTAAGGATTAAATAAGATTCAAATCAATATTTGGTGAAGGGAAAGAGATTGTATGAAGAGAGGGTTGAGGTAAAGAAGGCTAAAGAGATAATCAGTATGCGAAACTACAAATTATTAAGTGAAAGCGTATCGGACGAAATAGTTGAGTATTTAGTCTTAGATCCTAAAACCAGCGAGAAAATCCTCATCTGGTGCATAATGCCTCAAGACACCCTTGGAATACGATATATAAATATGCTTAAAAAGAAGATGAAGAGTGAAGAGGTTAAGAGGGGAATCGTGATAAGTCAGGGAACCTACACACACTCCGCCAGGATGGAGGCTAAAAGGAGAGGTATAGAGCTCATCCCGAAGGTTCTTCCCTCCTTCAGGCTGTTTGATCATTTCCTCGTTCCTGAACATAGAGTAATAAGTGAGGAGGAGAGGGAGGAGTTACTAACGAAATATAAGGTTAGGCCTCACCAGCTGCCTAAAATTAAGGCTTCGGATCCAGCTATAATAGCGATAGGGGCTAAACCTGGCGACATAGTGAAAGTAGTTAGAGAAAGCCCTACAGCCGGGAAGTACGTCTCCTATAGGTATGTGGTGAGCTAACGGAAACTAATATTCTAAGTAGCCTAATAGAGTAAAAATTAGTGATGAGATGTTTTTATAGGGTTAACTTGAAAATTATATTTAATAGTAGGTTCTTCCTATAACGCTACTACTGGATAGAGGCATAGCGAACAGATGTTAATCAAAGAGGTCATTCTAGAGAACTTCATGTCCTACGAGTATGCTAGAATACCCCTTAAACCAGGCTTAAACATCATTTGTGGACCCAACGGTGTCGGTAAATCCTCCATCCTCTTGGGAATATCGGTGGCTTTAGGGCAGTCATACACTGAAAGATCCAGAAGATTAAGTGACCTTATACGTAGAGGGAAAGATCAGGGTAGATGCACCCTAATTCTGGATAATAGTCGGCGGAATGGGAGACGGCCTGTTCCGAGAATAAATAGGGATACTATAATGCTCACTAGGTTCTTGAGGAGGGACGGTAAATACTGGTTTGAGATTGAGGGGAACGCCTCAACAAAGGCTGATGTTCTCCGCCTCCTATCAAAGTTCGGTGTAGATCCAGAGAATATGCTGATTATCATGCATCAGAACATGGTTGAGCAGTTCATCGTGTTGTCTCCACAAGAGAAGTTGAGGTTGGTGGAGTCAGCGATCGGTCTGGAGGAGTATAGACGGAACGTTCTAAGTGCCCAGAGGAAGTTAGGGCGAATCATGAGTCAGAAGGACTCCATAAATAGATTATTGGAGTCTGCTGAACAAACCCTGAATTACTGGAGGGAGCAGTATGACCGTTACCAAGAGAAGAAGCAGCTTAAGATTAAAAGGAGGTTTCTGGAGAGGGAATTGGCGTGGTGTAGAGTCAACGAACTGGATAATAGAATATCAGAGCTCTCCAGGAGACTGGATGAGGGGAAGAGGGATTATGATGAATTAACTCGGAAGTCGGCTGAGATTGAGGATGCTCTAAAGAAGCTTGAATCTCACCGTCAAGAGTTATTGAGGAGAAGAGAAGAGCAATTTCGATCCATACTTGAGTTAGAGAGAGTATTCACAGAGAAGGATGTTAGGCTTAAGTGGACTGTGAAGGAAATAGCCGAAATAGAGGGGTGGCTGAATTCCCTAAAGAAAGAGATTGAGCAGAAACCAGCGTTCAGTGATTTCGGGAGGCCCCTTAATGGTGGAGGCTCCGGAGATCTAATTGGTTTAGTTAGAGAGTTAGAGGCTAAATATGAGAATCTAGCCCAAAGAGTATCTGGATTATTCAATTCAAGGCTTGAAGCGTTAAGGAGAGAGAGGAGTTCGCTTGAAGGCGTCGTTAAGGAGGCTTACAACTCTCTAAACTTAGAACTCAAAAATATGGAAGCTTTGAATTCGGAGATTGAGGGTGTTTATGAGGACATCATAAAGAAGAGGATTGATCTAACATTACTAAACTATGAGGCTAAATCTCTAGATAGAAACCTCAAGGAGCTTGTTAAGCAAATAAACGAGTTGAAGTCTGAGCACTCAAAACTGATGAGTGAAGCTGAGGCTTTAGGTCCGAGATTAGTAACGTTCAGAACTGAAGAGCAGATCTTGAGTGAGTTACGCTTAACAGACGGTCATTTGTTGGCTTTAGCTGATGTGTCTGAAGATATTGAGCGGATGTATGAGTCCTACTCCAAACTGTATCTGGAGCTTAAGGAGAAGGCTGTGAAGATCGAGGAGAACCGCTTGAAGGCGTTGGAGGAGGTTAATGAGAGGATGAAGGTGTGGAGGAACGTTCTGCAAGATATACTGGAGAAGGTGAATCTGAGGTTTCAGAGCATCCTCTCGAACGCTAATGCTGATGGAATGGTGAAGCTTACGAATGCTGAGGATATTGAGAATGCTGGTTTAGAGTTGTATGTCGGGTTTAGGGGGAACGAGTTGGTTCCATTGAACATGTATACACAGAGCGGCGGTGAAAAAAGCACGGCTGTGATGTCATTCTTGATAGCGTTGCAGCAGCATGTTAGATCTCCATTCAGAGCTGTTGATGAGTATGATATACATATGGATCCGAAGAATAGGGAGTTGATGGCGGAGCTTCTCCTCTCAGTTATTGAAGGAACAAATGTGCAGTACATAGTGATAACTCCAAGCCAACTGAACTTTAAGCTTGAAGGTGCGCATGTAATCACTGTTCAGAGCGTCGGTGGATCATCTGTAGTTAGTGAGCTGATTCAGAATTGAAGCGAACCCGGAAAGAATTGAGTAGGGAGCAGATTAGAAGGATAATTGAGACTTGCAGAATGATTGAGGAGAAGGGTTTAGATCCCTTCTCGATTGATGTGGAGGACTTCTTAGCCATTATCAGGGAGATGTTTCCAGACCTTGAGAGCATTGACGATTTAATCTTAGATTCTGAGGCTGTGGAGAAGATCGCTTCAGTCATAAAGCTTCAGAGTGAATGGGTTAAGAAGAGGACTACGTCGCTGTATACTGACCCCTTCCTTATACAGGAGAAGCTGAAACTTATGGATAAGGAGGTGTTAGCTAGGATACTCCTGAAGGTTTGGCGTCCAGTGGTGGAGTTGGAGCAAGTAACAACTAAAAGCTTAAGTGTAGCGGCGGATTATTGGCGTGACCTTCTGCCTCTAGATGTTAGGTGGGCTAAAACTGAATATGAGGAGAGAATTCCGGGAGCTGTTACCCGTAAAGACTTACTTGAGGAGGAATTTCTTTCTGAGAAGACCTTCACTGAAGCGCTTGAGAGTTTTTGGGAAGAGTTGAAATTGAGGGTTGGGAGGGAAGGTAAGATACTTTATGAGGATTTCGTTTATGTGGACGACTATAAAGAGACCTTGAGGAGAGCGTATATGACTAGCTTTTTGGTTACCTATGGGTATGCAGATCTTGAGATTCAGGTTTTTGAGGAGAAGACCTACCTAATCCCTAAGGAGAAGCCTGAACCTCCCTCTGAAAGGGAGGAGGTGTATTCTTACCCGATACCTGTAAGTTATGAGGAGTGGTTGAAGTGGAGAGAGGAAAAAGAAGGTTGAGACGTAAAGTACTTTACCAGCAGAAGATGAAGAAGGCGGCTCATCTTCTTCTCTTTAGACAGCACCGTAAGGCTGGTATGTGGGGTTGGGAGCTTAGGAGGATTATTGGGGCTGACTACCTGAAAGTTATCGATCTACTCAATGAGTACCTATCGAAACTTGACTTGAAGGTTAATGTGATTCCGAGTGAGGAGAGTGAAGAGGCTAGGAGCAATCTGGATAAGGCTAGATTCTTCGTCACCATAAAGAGTGAGCTTACACCAGCTGAGGCTAAGATGTGTGGTTGGAGGATTGATGATCTCGCCGCTTTAGGCATAGTTGTAGCTTACATAATCTCTAGGCAGGGGAAGGCTAGTAGGAGTGAGGTTGAGAAGATTCTTAAATCTAAGCTTCCTGAATGGAAGGTTAGTGGGAACATTAACCGCTACATCAATCTAGGGTACATATCGGAGGATGAGCATGGAAACCTCTATCTAGACTGGAGGGCGAAGGTTGAGATCGATCAGAAATCCCTAGTTAACCTTCTCCTATCAGCATAGCAACGTAGAGGAGGCGCAATATTGGATCTAAACCGTTTTGTGGAGGGATTAGCGAAAACTAAGCTTCTTTACTTGGATGATTCCTACCTATCCAGATTTGAAGCTAAAGTCGTAAGGAAGGTTAGGGAGAAACGGAACTGCTATGTGGCTCTAGACAGAACGGTCTTTCATCCTAAAAGTGGGGGGCAACCATCCGATACGGGTGAATTGAGAGGACCCGACTTCAGGATGAGGGTTAAGAAATGCATGTTCTGTAGGGGGGTAGTTGTTCATTACGGGAAGCTTCTTGATGGTGAAGTGGCGGATGTTATTGAGGGGGAGATTGATTGGGAATGGCGTTACCTTGTGATGAAGAGGCATACTGCTGGTCACCTTCTGGATGGTTGTATAAGTGAGGTTACTGGTGAGCCTGTTAGAACCCTAGATTCATGGTTGGGCGATCCCTGCTACGTGAGTTATAGGGGTGAGGCTCTAGGTAAGGCTGACATGGATAGAGTTGAGGAGATGGCTAATGAGAGGATTGCTCAAGGTGGAAGTGTTACTATAGCATATATGGGGTTTGAGGAGTTGATGAGGCGTGTACCTAATGCACCAAACATCTTCCGCCTCCCGAAATTAGAGGTTTACAGAGTCGTTACTATCGAGGGCTTCGATCCCATCCCTTGTGGAGGGACGCATGTTAGGGATATAGCTGAAATAGGCGGGGTGAAGATAAAGGAGGTAACGCTGGATTCCGACTCCTTCAGGGTTTATTATGATGTGCCGCACTAAAAAGGGCGGTTCTTAGTCTACTTCTTAACCATTTTCGGTATCACTAGAGATATTAGTAGGGCTACTATCGCGAAGGCAGTCATGAGCCAGAAGGATATTTCAAGGTTGAAGTTCTCAGCTAAATACCCAGCTAGTGTCGTGGATACTGAGCCTAAACCGAAAGCGAAAAAGAAGGTTGCTCCGTAGGCTGCACCTAGAAGTCTGCTAGGGGAGACTAAGCCTATTAGAGAAGTCATTGCTGGTTGATGACCGAAATAGCAGATCCCGTAAAGAACAATAAATATTCCTATACCGATCAGGCTTGTGGGAAGAAGGAGTAGCAGAAGCAAACTTACGACGACCCCCAGCGAGAACACTATGATCATTCTTGCAGATCCATATTTATCTGAGGCTTTACCTCCAAGGAGTTGACCTACAACACCGAAGAGTAGAACTAGGGAATTCGATAGTGCGGCTATCTCGCCGGAGAAGCCTCTACGTAGACTCAGGAAGGAGGGGAAGAAGAGCTCAACGCCTCTGAAGTATAAGCCTCCTATTATGTTGTAGAGTATAAGAATCCATATTTTTCGAAGTTTAAGCAGATCCATAAAGGAGGCTTTGCTTCTTGAAGCTTTACTTTGGGGTTCAGGTATCCTACTCATCAGTAAGCCAGTAACCACTGAGAAGATGCCTAGGGACACATAGGCGAAACGCCAATTCAGCGTTTTCCCGATGAGGTATGCAAGTGTGGGTGTGAACATCTGACCTATACTTCCAGCTGCACCATGAATCCCCATTGCCCCGGCAGTGTTGACTGGGAAGGCTCGGTAGATCAGGTTGTTTGAGGTTGGGTGATAGAAGCTTGCCCAGAGGGACATTATGAATATGGCTACTCCGAAGGTGAGGAGGTCATTCGCAAACATGAATATGAAGGATGAAGCACCGGACAGCATAACGCTCAGTCGGGTAACCTTCACTTCACCAATCATGTCTGAGAGTGGACCGCCAATAAGTGCACCGAAACCATAAATGAAGAAGCCTACAGTTGCGACTACTCCCATACTCTGGAAGGAAGCATTAAGCTCCGCAGTTATGTCATTTAGTAGCGGCGGCAACACTAGAAAGAAGGAGTGATTTAGTGAGTGAGCGGCTCCGAGAATCATTAAAGTCGCTAGATTTCTCCTCATCACTACCGCTTAAGGAATCTCTTAATTTAAATAGTTTCGCAATCTATAGGGGTGAGTGAGCTGCTACACTGAAATCTTTTTCTCCATAGAGATACACTGCAGCCCATAGAGTCTTTTATTTAGAAAAATTTATAACATTGCATTTTTCTAAATCGAGTGAATAAACCCAAACCAAATCTAGAATTAAGGTTTGTGTATGCGTTGGCAGCTACGAAATTTTGTTCTTCTAATTGTAGATTTTTCAAGTGTGGTAAGCGTGCGTTAATACATCGCGGAAGAACACCCTGGTGCAGCTGGACAAATGAGGAATGCACTCCAAGAAACTGCCAGTACGCGATATGCGTGAAAAGGAAACTTCTCCCAAACGGGGTTTGCGGTGACACTATAAGGAGAAGAACTGTTGAAAGGAAACCTGAAGAGGAAGTGTTACCAACAATTAGGGTTAGAGGTAAATTCTTCAAGAAGCTTCGTGATAAGGAGCTCTTCTAAAATTTGGAGAGCTACTCAGCTTTAAGCCTCTTAACTATCGGGGGTCTAACTTTCTTTAAAACTCTATAGTTGCAGTAGGTGCATTTGATTCCTCCGCCTCTCAACTCCAACTCTTCAGAGCTGATGTAAGCGCCGCACCGAACACACTGATAAATTAACCCTGAAGATTTCTCTTCATCCATCTCTACATCACAAAGATCTATGTGAAGTAGTGAGTTATATACCTTCTCCCAACTTAATCTATAATTTCACTTCTTCTTGTATCTCGTGAATCCGCAGTTCCCACATGTCCATCGGTCTCCATGGTCCGCCATGAAGTATCCTGGTCCACACCTCTCACAGAATGGATGAATCCTCTTTACTTTATCTCCCTCAATCTGGTAGTGCGTATATATCATAGCCTTCTTCCTCTTCCTTTCAGTCGACATTTAGATCTCCTCTCCCTTTTCTGCCGTATTCCTCATAATTATATATTCCGGTTCAATAGCCCTCGCTGAATCTACACTATCATATATGTTTGCTCTCCCAACTGACACGTTTAAACCGGTCTTAGTGATAAACTTCTTCAGAAAAACAACATCTCTCTCCTTCTTCAGCTTCTTCGCAATCTCCTCCCTAACCTTGCTGCGTGGAGGCGTACCTCCACCATCCTCATGTTGAACCTCAAATATAACCTCCAGTCTCCTCAACAACTTATTCTCCTTCTTTTCAAGTATCTTCACTTTCAATCTCAAGTTCCTCCTTAACCATTGCTGCATAAACTACTCATCTTTCTTTATCATACTCCCTAATATTTCCTTTACGAAATTTTTCTTTTCTTCATCTACTCTAACTAGAACTATTCCCTCTCCTGGTTGGCCATAAAGAACTATGGAGTTGAGGGGTGACTTATCTATAGCTATAAGGGTGAGTAGATCCTCCTCACCATCAACCATTATTTTGACCGTGCCCTGCGTCTCCATAGCTTTCTCTATCGCCTCAATAGCCTCATCACTTATCGTTCCAGCAGGATTCTCAACTTCATATACCCTATCAGTCTCGATCCTTAAGGGCTCAATCCTTCTCCTCAAAACCTTACCATCAACAATCATGATATTTGGAGTTAACCCCGCCCTATAGAGCCTTTCAGAGGTCACATCACCCACAGTGATCAATTTCACAGGATTCTCAGCTTTAATGATGGATGAAATCTTCTCTAAGACTTCACCATTACGCTCCTTAAACAGGATCCCCAAGGGCTCTTTCAATAGAAGACGCAGTGGAGGAGTTAAAACCAACATTTAGAATCATCTAATTCTTAATGCGTATTTTCCCTTTGTATGCACATTCATCATCCTTGCTATCTCTGAATTTTCAGGATCGAATATTATAACTATACCTGTGAAGTCATCACTCATATCTGAAGAGTTACATACTGGGCATTTATTTCCACGAGATATCAGTTTGCATTCCCTACAAGCCTTCTCACTCATAATTCTCCACCAAATTTGCTTTACTCTTCACGCTCAGCCACTTCTTCACTAGCCTTTTTATTTTCCTCCTCTATCCACTCCAGCTTGCCTAAGAATGGTTGCCTCGCAGTTACGCCTATCTTACTCGCCATTCCCCCTCTACCTATGGAGACAGCTGTCACTCTAACTCTGATCTTATCCCCGATCTTAAGCATCCTCTTAGTCTCCTTACCCATAAGTATCCCCTGCTTCTCGTCATACACTATGAAGTCATCCATTAGTTGGGAGACATGAAGCAAGGCATCTGCAGGTCCAATCCTAACGAAAGCTCCGAAGTCAGCTATCTCAACAACCTCCCCCTCAATTATTTCCTGAATCTTCGGCTGGAAGGTTAAGAGGTAAAAGTGTACTTTATGGTATGTTCCTCCCTCACCAGGTATTATCTTACCTACAGGATTCACCTTCACGTCTGTTACAGCTATAACGAACCCTATTTCTGGATCAACCATACCCTCATACTTCGCCTTTAACTGTTCATACCCAACCTTCTCTATCGCCTCTCCGAACTTCTGAGGCGGAATACGAATCGTATCTTCCACAGTTATCAGCTTAAACGATTTCACCACCCCAAACGATAAATTATCTCATATTACGCCATCTAGTTCCAGCTGAGATTTTCCTCTCAAGTAAAATACGGGGATATTTATATCCCTTAATCTTTTTTTAAGTTTCCTATCATTTGTAGCTACTGCATACCCACCTTCACGAGCAACCCTTAAAATAACATCATCCACCGACTCATCGGTTTCCCGACTAACCTCAACAACCTTAAACTTCTCAGCCAAACCCAACGCAAAATTCACTTCACGCTTCGTCTTCGGCGAGCCCTTCTCAGCCTTACTCCTCAACTCTTCCAAACTCACCGAAAGAATCACTGGCTCAACTCTTCTAGGAGCGATTCTGGAAAGCTCCTCCAGCGGGTCTATCCTGAACTTTAGCGGGAGAAATAGGAAATTCGAGTCTAAAATAACCTTCACAACTCTCTCTCTTCTCTCCATAGGTTCTACTCCTCAAATATCCCATAGCCGATGAGTCTCCATCTCCCCAAAAACTTCCGACTTAAGGCTGCTCTAGCCCCTTTTTCAGCACAAACAGGCCTAATCAACTCTAAAGTGATAGTGTCATTCCTTACTTCAACAGTTCTTCCCACAGAGACGGCTGTGCCCATATGGATTAGTATGGTTTCTCCCTGACTTATCTTATCAACTTTAACCAACTCCTTAGTTCCTATTGCACGTTCAAACAATCTTACCTTAAGCTTCAGTCTCCAAAGAGTCTCCGGTAACGTGTCTGGCTTCCCAACCATATTCCCGATTAAGCCATCAGCCTTCGTCAATGAAGGGTCAAGTAAAGTTCCAATCCCAACTAAGCCGCCGCACCTCGCCTCCTTCACCTGTTTTCCTCCAGCATGTAGACTAACAATAGTGCTGTAGAGCGGCTCATAAACAACTTTATTCTTAACAGTCGTCCTTATTCCAGGCTTTATCTCAATCTCGTCATCAATTCTGAAGATTCCCTGAAGTATACTACCGCCAACAACCCCTCCACTCAGTTTCTCTATTGGAGAACCAGGCTTATTCACATCGAAAGACCTAACTATATACATTCTCGGCGGCTTAGTGGGATCTCTCTCCGGCGTTGGGATTCTCTCCTCAATAGCGTTCAGCACCAAATCTATATTGACCTTATGCTGCGCCGAAACAGGTATGATGGGGGCTCCCTCAGCTATTGTGCCCTTAACGAAATCAATTATTTCGCGGTAGTTCTCCCTAGCTCTCTCCTCACTCACAACATCAATCTTATTCTGAACGATAACAATATTCTTAATACCCATAATCTCTATAGCCGCCAAATGCTCTCTGGTTTGAGGTTGAGGGCACTTCTCATCAGCCGCTATAACCAGGATTGCGCCGTCCATCACAGCTGCTCCGGACAGCATGGTAGCCATCAAAGCCTCATGTCCAGGAGCATCTACGAAACTTACGGCCCTAACAAACTCTGTTTTTGAGCCGCATTTGGGGCATGTAGGCTCAGTGGAATAGTTGAATGGCTCTTCACAGTTTGGACATTTATATATGGGTGCATCTGCATACCCCAACTTTATGGTTATTCCTCTCTTCAACTCTTCACTGTGCCTAGCTACCCATGAACCAGTTATAGCTTCAACCAATGTGGTTTTTCCATGATCTACATGACCGATCGTTCCAATGTTACATTCAGGTTGACGAGGTAAAGCTTTGGTTGAGTTACTCATCCTTCCTCACATTCGCTAAAATAAACAAAATCTGCAGAGATTTAAATGTTAGGTTACCTGAATGAGGTTTTTGCTGTCCTCCGCTCTGACGATTAGGCTGAATAGAACTGTCTTATGTTGAAGTGTGTGAGGAAGGTAAGTGTCAAAAATTATATAGTGAGATTTAGAGAGCTAATCTGCATGAATGATTCTAGGCCTAGAGTGAGAGATGTCGGTATTGAGTTGGGGGACTATAAACCCGGAAGATACAACGCCATAACAGATGTGGAGGGCGTATCGGTTGGTCATGAAACACTCATTGCTGGTGAAGGCGCCTTAATTCCGGGTAAGGGGCCAGTCAGAACTGGTGTTACAGCGGTTATTCCACATGGAGGCAACGTGTTTAGGGAGAAGTTGCGTGCCAGCGCTTTTGTTATTAATGGTTATGGAAAGTCGGTTGGTATTCCACAGTTGATTGAGCTGGGGACTCTAGAGACGCCTATACTCTTAACGAACACTCTTAATGTGGGGCTCGTTATGGACGCATTAATCGATTATATGCTTGATAGAAACCCCGACATAGGAGTAACAACCACCTCAGTGAACCCAGTTGTCTGTGAATGCAACGACTCCTTCCTCAATGATATTAGGGGGCGCCACGTCAAGAAGCATCATGCATTGAAAGCCTTAAGTGAGGCTCACGGAGGAATTGTTGAAGAGGGTGCTGTAGGCGCTGGAACTGGAATGTCAGCTTTCGAATTTAAGGGTGGAATAGGAACCTCTTCGAGAACGCTGAAGAGTGAGGATGGAGGCTACACTGTGGGCGTATTGGTTCTCTCCAATTTCGGTAGGAGGGAAGATCTACGAATAGATGGTGTTCCGGTTGGTAAGGAGTTGAGGAGTTATGGCTTGAGAGGCGGAGGTGGGAAGGGCTCAATAATAATTATTATGGCGACTGACGCTCCACTCAACTCACGTCAACTGTTTAGGCTTGCTAAGAGGGGCGCACACGGCATTGCTCGAACAGGCTCCTACTCAAGCCATTCCAGCGGAGACTTCGTGATAGCGTTCTCAACAAAGAATAAGGTTCCACATTACTATGAAAAAGGAAGTTTGGAGGAGGAGATTCTCCTCGATGAGGCGTTGGATCCAATCTTTAAGGCTGCTGTGGAGGCCACTGAGGAAGCGATTTTGAATTCATTGTTTAAGGCTGAAACCATGGTCGGTAGGGATAATCATGTTAGAGTGGCTATACCTGTGGATGAAGTTGTTAAGATTATGAGAAAGTATAATCGGCTTTAATGCTGCTCATAACCCCAGTTTTTCACTTATTCCCTTAAGGCTCTCCAAAGCTATGCCTAAGAACTCATCTAGGCTTAAGCCTAACTCCTCACAGAGCATTATTCTATTTCTCTTCGCTCCCCGAGCGAAGCTCTTATCCTTAAACTTCCTCTTCAACGTATCCAGCTTAACCTCTCTAAGCTTCTTGGATGGCATAACGAGCGCCGTCGCCACCACAAGGCCTGAAGCAGCGTCTGAAGCTATCAGCGCCTTCTCCATGATTGTAGTAGGCTCTATTCCAGTATGTTCAGGGTTATGCGCCTTTATGGCATGTAGAACCTCGCTTGGCACTAGATCCTTCAGTAGGTTCTCAGCCTCTAAACCATGCCTTTCAGGAGTCTTTTCAGTCATTTCGAAATCTATGTCATGCAGCAATCCAGTCAACCCCCACAACTCTTCATCCTCACCTAAATGTTTAGCTAAGTTACGCATTATAGCCTCAACGGCCAATATGTGTAGACGCCAATTCCTCTTGGATACGTATTTATTTACGAGCTTTTCAGCCTCATCCCTATTCAGGACCAAGACGTTCACGTCTCCATGCTGAATTAATATTTTATTGGGGAGTGAAGGAAACTATTAAGTTTTGGTTTACATTGCCTTTATATATTTGAAGGGTAAAGTTACTTCTCGGTGGTGTTTGATGGCTGAATCCAGTCCCAAGAGCATAACTGTTCCGGTTGAGATTGAGTGGAAGGGCGAGAAGCTTGTAGAGGCGAAGATAAGGGATATACGCTTAATGATGGATACGCCGCCCTTTGAGGGTGAGGAGAGGAAGTGCTTAGGCCCCTCAGCAACAGAGACCTTCATGGCGGCTCTAGGCAGATGCAACGTGATAAGCGTATTGAGGGCTGCTAAGGATGAGGGGGTTGAGATTAAGGGTTTAAAGGCTAAGCTTGAGGGCGTAGTGGAGCGGAAAGACCCTGAGGAGACAGGGTATAAGCAGCCAATATGGAGGTTTAAGGATATAACCATAAATCTGGAGATAGTTTCTGACGCTGATGAGAGAACAATCGCTAAAGTTCTGCGTGAAAGCCATAAATACTGCACTGTAGGTAACGCTGTTGAGGACGGCATAGCAGGAAAATTCGGCAAGATCGATATAAAGAAGCCCTAAAAACTCCATAATTAAACAGCCATCCACTTTATTTTTTATTTGAGGGAGGGCATTAAAACACTTTAAGGCTACTGTAAGAATTTAACAGCAACCAATTTAGGCAACTTTGACACTTAAACAAAAATGTAGCGTAACAAAAAGTTAGACTTCCAGCCTCTCATAGGCGGCCGTAGTCTAGCCTGGTCTAGGACACCGGCCTCCCGAGCCGATGACCCGGGTTCAAATCCCGGCGGCCGCACCAATACTTCTAGTTCTGGTGCGCTT
>CAZHYI010000005.1:0-17474 GCA_964536595.1 uncultured Candidatus Bathyarchaeia archaeon | reverse complement strand
TAAGATTAAGATTTGAAGGGCAAAGATATAATTGTCGAGTCTTAGTGATGCTCTCTGTTACTCCTCCCTTTGTATCGCTTCGAATTTTTTGAGCCATTCATTTATATGCTTATCTAGAGGTTTATGTCGCCTCCTTCTAAGACGAGGACGAGCCGGACATGGCCCCACGGAATCTATGGCTTTTATGGCTAATTCATCCGCTTCTCCATCCACATATCTTGTCCATCCACCAAAATGTTTGAAGCGCTTGAGGTCTGTCCATTCAGGCGTGAATTGATCAAGCTTATCTACGTCTATGCAGACGCACACTTTATCTAACTCTTTATGGAGGGATAATGGACATGTGAATACACGTTGAGGATCCATATTGTTTTCAACCTTCAATCTTCCAGAGGAGTGCTTCCTTAAGATCTCAAAGAATCTATTTTGAAGTTTTAAGTTTACATACTCAACAATGGCGAATCCGAGATCTAAAGGGTTGAAACGCTTTCTCAACTCTTCACTGATAGCTTTATGGTGTATATGAATATGACAGCCCCTACCAGACCACTTTACGAAAACGGATTTCTCAACTCTATTCTCCATGAGAAAATTTAGAATCTCCTTTACAACTTCAAGTGTGGTTGACCAGTCATCGAGATCGTTATCTATATCCCAAGTAGGGGTGCAAGCCACAATATTGTTAATGTTCGCTACGTCTTCCCTAATTCTTAGGCTCCTATATAGATTCGCTGTGGCGTAGAATGATCTAGGCTGCCATTTCTCGAATCTCTTCAGAAGCGCATCTAAATCTTCCTCTTTATCGATTTTTAGTGGAGTCTTAAATTTACCTAAATATCTTACAAATAGGGTGCCTTGAGAGTTCTTTTTTGAGCATAGTATCGCAGCCCATCTGTTCTTTGCGAACTTCACTATTTCTTCTTTAACTTTGGGGTTAGAATAATGCTTCTCAATTGCTTTTATGTCGACCACTCCAGCTCTTCCTCTTTACTCCTCTTAGCTTTAAGCATCTTTCTCCTAACCTCTAACGGGAGCTCTATATCTTCTCTCCGCCGATTAACTGGCCCAAGAATAACTAAACCTTTCCCGTCCACTACGCTTATTTCATGCATCACTAAGCTATGATTTGTTTGACGCATCTTCTCGATTAAGATGTACCTCCGCAACATACTGCCTTTCACGGATCTTCTGAATCGTATTATTCCATCCGCTATATGTTCTATCCCGAAACCGAATGCATCGGATGTTGTTATAGCGTACTGTGAGGTGGCTAGAATAGTGAAGTCCCACTTGGACAGAACTTTCTTTAGGAAGTAGGAGTACCTTCTAGCCATAGCTGGCTTGTCGAGCCAGAAGGCTGATAAGGAATCTATTACGAGTCGAGCTCTTCCGTAGCCAAGAGTCTTCTTTGCCTCTATAACTTTGCTGACCAGTTCATCCATGTCTAAACTTTTAAGGGACCATGGATCATCACGCCCCATCAATGCATCAATCAGTATGAAGTTTGATGTTTTAACCGCTTTTTCGAGGTTTATATTAAATTGGTTAGCTTGAGCTATTATGGATTCCCTACTCTCCTCCGTAGTAACATAAATTGATTTATCTCCCCTCTTTATACCCTCAGCAATAAAATGTATGCACAGAATAGTTTTACCAGTTCCAGGTTCACCCGTAACAGCTACTAAAAAACCTCTCGGTATCCCACCCTCTATTATTCCATCTAACTCTGGAATTCCAATTGAGAGCCGCTCTACGATTTTGCAACCTCCAAAAATTTTACGCTCTAAAAATAAAAGATGTTAAAAGAAACTTTTAAACTTTAGAGAAGGAAGTTTTATATCACTCCTGTAGTAACAGCTATTTCTTCAGCTTCTTCGTATGTGAGTCTTCTTTCATTTAGAATTGTGTATCTTTCAGGCCGAATATCTCTCGCTAAAATCATAGCCTTAACAATAATTTCAGGCTCCACATTTAATTCTTCAGAGTTTGTTGGAGCACCGACTTTCCTTAAGGCGTCCTTTATAGCACTCCAATCTAAATTATGGATGTACGCCATTAATATGCTACCTACCCCGCAGCTTTCACCGTGAAGAGGAGGAGGATTCTTCAAAACCTTCAATGCATGACAAAATAAGTGTTCCGAACCGCTGCAGGGTCGACTGCTCCCAGCGATTCCCATCGCGACGCCGCAGCTTATTAAGGCCTCTAATAATATTCGTAAGCCTTCCTCATTATTTGGCTGTATAAGCTCAGCGTTCTCAACGACGTGTTTAGCTCCAAGCTCAGCTAGGCTAGCTGCGTAATCTCCATAATACTCTCCCTTCATGAATTTAGCTAGTTTCCAGTCCTTAACAGCGGTGAATTTCGCTATCGCATCTCCACATCCACTGGCCGTGAATCTATAGGGTGATTTTATTATAACTTCGGTATCAACAATAACTGCTATGGGAGACTGAGTCATCATTGAGTAGGGTTTACCCAGCATCTCAATAGAGGCTACAGGGCTCGCTATGCCGTCATGAGAGGCAGAGGTTGGGATGCTTATGAAGGGAGTATTTAACTTGAAGGATGTGAACTTTGCGAGATCAATTTTTGATCCGCCTCCCACACCTAAAATGACGTCAAATCTTCTTCCTTTGATCCTTCTCTCTATAGACTCAACTTCATGGGAGTCGGTATACTTTGCTATGTGATAATCAACGTCTATACCTGAATCTTCAAGGATTTCCAAAACTCTTCTACCAAGTATTTTATATGTTTTGGTTCCTGTAACGATAAAGGCGGATTCTCTGAAACCCAACTCTTTAAATATCTCTATTATATGGTCTGTTGCATCTTTACCGATTAGAATTTCTCTCGGCATCTGCATTCTATGAAGTTTAAGAGTCAATACACTATCACGCAGGTTATATTTCTACTCAAACACTAAACTTAATGGTTACGGATTTTTATCAGCTAACTTTTAATATGAGAAAACAAATAATTTAAATGTAACCTTATCTCAATAAAATAAATCCTAAATTCTCTGTTAGTAGAACGGTAAAAATGACGTTCTTAAGAGGAATGAGTTAGATATGTATAAAGATTTAGTAGCAAAGGGCACAACGACAATAGGTGTAGTCTGTAAAGATGGAGTAGTGCTGGCTTCAGATACTAGAGTAACTATGGGTTTCTTCATAGCCCACAAGAAGGGAAAGAAGATCTACAAGATAGACGATCATCTAGCAATGACCATTGCTGGTGGCGTGGCAGACGCGCAGAAGGCTGTAGAAATCCTTAAAATAAATTCCAAACTGTATAAGCTAAATAATAAACGACCATTTCCTGTAAGCGCTGCGGCTAGATTGCTGGCTAACATACTATTTGCCACTAGACCGATGCCTTTACTTACGCAAGTGATAGTGGGAGGAATAGATGACAGCGGAAATCGAGTGTTCTCTATAGATCCACTTGGCAGCGTAACTGAAGAGAAGTGTGTAGCTACAGGGTCGGGGTCTCCTATAGCCTACGGAGTACTTGAGGATCAATATCATGAAGCTGTAAGTATACAAGAGATTCTACCAATAGTTGTAAAGGCAGTGAATTCAGCTATGAGGAGAGACGCTGCTAGCGGTGACAGTTTTGACGTCTCCGTAATCGATAAGGAAGGTTACAGAGAGTTGAGTAATGAGGAGAAATTGAAATTACTGAATAAATCGTGAGTTAAGAGGGCTTAAGTGATAATGCAGTCTAGAGGTAATAAGCAGATAAGCCATTATATTTTGGAGCACATCCCTAAAAGTGCTGAAGTAACTAGGATAGAGTATGAAGGGCCTCAAGTATCAATTTACACGAAGCATCCTGAAGTGGTGATAGATAAGGGCTACTTAATATCTGAGATTGTAAGTCTCATAAAGAAAAGGATAGTTATTCGTTCAGACCCTTCTGTGAGAGAAAGCGAAGAGGAAGTTAGGAGAATACTGTCAAAGATCATTCCCGCCGAAGCTGAAGTCACGAATATAAATTTTGATCCTAGCCTTGGGGAAGTCATAATTGAAGCTAAAAAGCCAGGATTAGTAATAGGTAAGAATGGGTCTGTTTTGCATGAGATCATTAAACTTACTAGGTGGAGACCCAGAATCCTAAGGACGCCACCGATACCATCAAAGATAATCGCTCAGATGAGGCATTACCTCTATATGGAGAGTAAAGAAAGGGAAAGGATTCTACATTCTGTTGGGGAAAGAATATTCAGGCCTTTAACATTCGGTGTTGGAGACGTATGCATAACAGCACTCGGGGGTTTCAGAGAAGTTGGAAGATCTGCCATTCTTTTGAGGACTAAAGAGAGCCAGATTTTGCTGGATTGCGGAATCAACTTAGGTGCTGAAAAAACTGTGGATGCGTATCCAAGATTGGATGATGCACAATTCGATCTTGATTCATTAGACGCTGTTGTCATCAGTCACGCTCACTTAGATCATTGTGGTTTCTTACCGTTCCTATATAAGTATGGTTACGATGGACCGATTTATTGCTCCGAACCGACACAGGCATTGATGCTTCTGCTTCAGTTGGACTATCTGGATGTTTTAGCTAAGGAGGGAAAAACGCCACCATATGACCAAAAGAATGTTAGAGAGGTCGCCTTACATACGATCCCCATACATTACGGCGTAGTTACAGACATATCACCAGATGTCAGATTAACCCTACACAATGCAGGTCACATATTAGGTTCATCGATCATTCATTTACATATTGGTGAAGGAGCCCATAACATCGTGTATACTGGGGATTACAAGTATGCTAAAACATTATTATTAGAGCCCGCTGCGGTAGAGTTCCCACGGGTGGAAAGCTTGATAACTGAAAGCACCTATGGAGCCGCCGATGACGTTATGCCTCCGAGGATAGATTCTGAGAAGAGGTTCGTTGATATAATAAACAGAACGTTAGAGAATGGTGGAAAAGTGCTGATTCCGGTACCTGCTGTAGGGAGAGCGCAAGAAATAATGTTAATTATAGATAGCTATTTACGGCAGGGACTTCTCAAGGAAGTTCCTGTATTCATCGAAGGGATGATCTCTGAAGCTACAGCTATACATACAGCATATCCGGAGTATCTATCTAGAGAAGTGTGTAGAAGTATCCTCTATGAAGGAAGCAATCCATTTAAATCTGAATACTTCACCATTATAGAGCACCCCAGCGCCAGAGACGAAGTTGTTGAAGGCGAACCAAGTATAATAATTGCGACTTCGGGTATGCTTGAGGGTGGGCCAGTGATCGATTACTTCACCAGGCTAGCCGAGGATAAGAAGAATACTATAGTTTTTGTGAGTTATCAGATTGAAGGTACATTAGGTTCCAGAATATTGAAGGGATTACGTGAAGTTCCAATCTTAACTAAAGAGGGAAAAATGAGAATAATCAGAGCGAAACTGAATGTTGAGCGGATTGAAGGTTTCTCTGGACATTCGGATCGGAAAGAGCTTTTGAGGTACATTCGTAGAGTAGCCCTTAAGAGTGAAAGGGTTATAGTGTGTCACGGTGAGAAAGAGAAGACCTTAAGTCTATTGGATTCCGTTAGAAAGCGGCTTAGGATAGAAGCTGTAGCTCCGAGAGTTCTTGAGACATTGAGGCTATATTAATTCTGATTCTTTCAAGAAATGTAGGATAGAGGCTCTTTAGGTACCACTACTCTATTTATAACTGCCCCCAAATTTTTTACAAAGCCCTTAATCTAGCCAATGGTAGATCTAAACTTAAGAAAGATAATTTTAAGTTTAAGTTGTTTAATTATTATTTGGAAAATTGTAATGTTAATTAGGAAGGCCCTTAAGAAGAGACCGGGAAAGCTAGTTACACCTTGGCTATCAAGTATTGTTGAAGATCCTAAGATCGCTGGAGATCTAAATGTTTATTTTCCTAGCATTAGCGTGAAGAAGTCTTTCGGTAGAAGAAGCCTATGTGTAGTGTGTAAAGGCTCAAAATTTTTATGTGGAAAAACTAGGTGCCCCCTCATAGTCAGAATTACAAATTACTTGAAAGTGGCTCCATTAATTAAAAGTGTGGAGATGGAGGGCGCGTCTCCCCCCGCAGTGTTTATAGGTAGAGTTGGATACCCCTATGTATACGCAGGGCCGCTTGTGCCTCCCATAAAGGAAGACACAACAATATTTGATATTCCAGAATTTTGGTTTGGAAAGAAAATCGATGAGATAGTTCGTTTCAGATCTATGCTGGTCAGGGGAATGTGGAGAGTTCACGTTAAAAAGCTGGAAGAAGCAGGTAGAATTCTGGACAATATCGTGGAACTTGCCCTATCCTCAACATATGTTGATGTTGAACTCAAGTTTAAGAAGGCGCCTATAAAACGGATATTTCTGAATGATGAGGTTCAACCCTTCGGTCCTTCAGCTGTAATTAGAGATATGGATTTGGGAAATCCTAGGTGGGATAAAAGAGTAGAGAAGGCATATTATGACAATGATCTTAAGGCTGCAGAAGCTGTCGTGAAGCTGTATAAGGAAGGAGTTCTCGTATCCAGAATTCAACGCGCCTTTAGCGTAGGCGGATTTGGACTTGAAAGCCAGAGGAAGCTTGTTCCTACCCGTTGGAGCATCACGGCGGTAGATAGCATAATCTCTAACGAGTTGATCAGTAAGATTAAGAGGTATCCGGAAATAAGCGAGTATAGGGTTTATGAATCAACCTATTTGGATAACAGATTTGAAATTTTAATGGTTCCATCAAAGTGGAGCTATGAATCTATGGAGGCGTGGTATCCCGGAACGATATGGAATCCTAACGATAGGGTAACGATCATACTTTCGGATTGGGAGGGATACAATGGCAGAACGACTTACGCTAGAATAGGTGGATGTTACTATTCAGCCCGTTTAGCGGTTGCTGAGAAACTGAATTCGGAGCGTAGACAAGCAACAGCGATAGTTTTGAGGGAGGTTAGACCAGGATACATAATGCCTGTTGGTGTATGGCAAGTAAGAGAGAATGTTAGGCATGCATTAAAGAATAAACCTATGAAGTTTAGTACTCTTTCCGAGGCTTTAAACTGGATAAGGGGAAGGCTACATATACCATTAGAGAAGTGGATCGAGTATAGCATCTTACTTAAGAGCCTAATCTACCAGAAAAGAATAAGTGACTTTCTTAAAGTCTAGTCCTCCCCAGAGGCGTGCTGCGTCTTCAGAAATTCTGAAAGCTTTTTATCCACAACACTCTTCAGAAGCTCACTGCATTTTTTAGGATCTAGCAACCTATACTCCAAACCTAAAGATTCAAGCATCCTTTGCACTCCCTTCCTTAATTGAGGAGAGACTAGAATACCCCTAACTTCACCCCTAACCTCACGCTTAATAGACTCCACATACCTGAAAAGTTGCAGAACAGCCTCTCTACCAGCAGCACCTCTCTTCACCTCAATAACCACGAATTTACCGTCCCGGTCAACACCGTAGATATCTATGAAGCCTGGCTCAACTTTTTTCTCAAATGATGTTGGGCGGAAATCTTGCTCAATAAGGTCGGGATTTGAGAGGATAGCGTTACGCATATCCTCTTCGGACGCATAAAGGTAAAAGTGAGATTTATCCTTCAGTTTTAAGAGAGCTAACATATCAATTCGTCTAAAAGCTAACCTTAAGACCTCCCTAGGTTTTCTCTTAACAGCATTAACGACTAGACGGTCATCCTCAATCTCAGAGCGAATTATTCCTCCGGGAGGTTGCCAATTAACCGGTTCGTATCCTTCAGGCCTATGAACTAACACTGCACCATCACTCTTAACGATTAAAATTCGCTCCCCTAAACCTAACTTTGATTCGGCACGCCCCCTATATTGAACAGAAAATTCCCCAACCATCAATATCGTATATCTTTTCGCGAAGCCTTCATTAAGTATCTCATAAGCCTCATCCAAACTCGGATTTAAAACTATATTTTTCAGACTTCCATCACTCAACCAAATCAACCTTCAAATGACCGAATAATCCTTTTACTAAATACCTTCAATTTTTAAGCTTTAAAGGTGATCGATAAAAATAATTCTCTTGGTGCCTAATTAACTCTAGGTGTATTTGAGAAGTATGAGAGGTCTCTGGAAAGCAAAGAGGAGAACCATGCATTATTATGATAGAATTGCGGATCTATACAGTAAACTTTATGGTGATGAGCAGAAAGCTAAGATGGAAGCCTTAATAAAACATCTGGAAATAAATAAGGAAGATGTAGTTCTCGATGTTGGATGTGGATCAGGAATACTCTTCAACTTTCTAGGTATAAAGACGGACTCCATAATCGCTTTGGACATATCTTCCAACCTTCTGAAGAAAGCTAAGAACGCATCCAAAAGAATGATGAATGTTCATCTGTTAAGAGCTGACGCGGAGTTCATGCCTTTTAGAGATGAAGTGTTCGATTTAACATTCTCAATAACGCTTATCCAGAATCTCCCCGACCCAATAAAATTCTTAAAAGAGCTTTTAAGAATCAGTAAGAAAGACTCTAAAGGCGTAATAACATTCTTGAAGCATGAATTCTCCCCTGAAAAGCTTAATCAGATTATGAAGATGTCGAATCTTAAGTACTTCCTCATACAAACAGATGATGAAATCAAAGATTATATCTTGCTTTACCATAAAAAGAGGTGAAAAATGCAAGTGGAGGTGTAAATCCGAGAAATCTTTAAATCATTCTTTCAGAGATTTATCTTAAGAGGTGACTGTTATGCCGACACATGGCTCCCTAACAAAAGCTGGTAAAGTTAGGTCTCAAACTCCTAAGATTGAACCTATACCGAAGAAGAGCCCTATACCTAGAAGAAGGAATAGGCGTAATTATGAGAAGAGATTCCTACTGCAAAGAAAGCCTGGTCAGTACTAGGTAAAGTAGAACTCTTCGGATTTTTTCATTTAATAGTTAAAAAGGTAAAATTCGCATTTTTATTAGTTTTAGAGTTAATGGGTGAATTAGATAGATGGGTAAAGTTGAGAGAGTGCTGATTAATGCTAACGTCATAACAATGGATAAGCTGAAGGAGAGAGTTGAGGCGATAGCTATCGGTGATGGAAGAATCGTAAAGATCGGCGATAATAACACAGTGTTAAAAATTGTGGATGAAGACAGCCAGATAATAGATCTGGAAGGGAAAACTGTTATCCCTGGTTTTATTGAGACCCACGCTCATCTTACGGATTTAGGATTCACTCTTTCATCATGGATAAACTTAAGGAACGTTAAATCAATCCAAGAGATCAGAGATAAGATTAAAAAATCAGTTGAGGGTACGCCTAAGGGCGAGTGGGTGCAGGGTTTCGGGTGGGATCAGGAAAGATTAGTCGAGAAGAGATACCCGACACGCTTCGATATCGATGATGTTTCAAGGGATAATCCCGTCGTACTTAAGAGAGTATGCGAACACATATGCGTGGTTAACACTAAAGCTTTAGAAGTTTTGGGGATAAATGAGGATACACCTCCACCACAGGGAGGATCCTTCGATAAAGATCCGGAGAGTGGAGTTCTCACAGGCATTTTTAGAGAGAAGGCTGTGGATCTAGTCTTAGAGAAAATTCCTCCTCCAAGTGAAGCTATATTGGAGAAGGCTATGCTGGAAGCTTGCAGAAAGATGGTTAGTGTGGGGATAACAAGTGCACATTGGATTCTCGGTTCTGCTCGAGAACTTAAAATCTTAAGGAAGTTGAGGAAGGAAGGTAAGCTGAAGGTTAGAGTTAATGCTATTTTGCCCTATGAAGAGCTTGAGGAAGCGTTGAATCATATTGAAAAGTATGGTTCTAACGATGAGTATTTAAGAGTTGGAACGATAAAGGTCTTCTCTGATGGTTCATTAGGGGCTAGAACGGCAGCTCTTAAGGAACCCTACAATGATTGTGAAACGAAAGGCACACTTATATATCCTCCAGAAAAGCTTGAGGAGATCATTCTTAATGTGCATAGTAAGGGATTACAGCTCGCAATTCACGCTATAGGTGATGAGGCCATAGAATTAACTCTGAAGTCTGTTGAGGAAGCGTTAAGGAAGATCCCTAAAAGAGGGCATAGGCATAGAATAGAACACGCCACAGTGCTGAGAAGAGACCTAATTGATAGAATAAAGAAAGCAAATTTAATAGTCACTATTCAACCTCACTTCACAATCAGTGACTTCTGGATAGAGGATAGGTTAGGAAAGGAAAGGGCGAGATTGGCTAATCCCTACCGCACATTACTTGAAGCGGGAATCATGGTTACTGGAGGTTCAGACGCCCCTGTTGAGCCTGTGGATCCGCTTCTGGGTATATGGGCCGCAGTGAACAGAACAATCAATTCTGAGGAGAGATTAAGCGTTGAGGAAGCCTTGAAAATATACACTCTAAACGGTGCCTACGCTTCTTTTGAGGAGAAGTTTAAAGGTTCTATTGAGGAAGGAAAGTGGGCTGATTTGGTAATTCTTTCGGATGACCCCACGAGGGTTAAGCCTGAAGAGATTAAAAATTTAAGAGTTCTAGCTACTATTGTAAATGGTGTCGTAGAGTATTCAGTCCAGATGTTAAAATGGTGATTTATAGGTAAAGAAGTGATGAGTGAGACGAAGGCTTATAGAGAAATCATAAAACTACTGGAAGAGAAAACTAAGTTAACTCAGCATGAGCTTAACCTAATTAAAGTGAATTTAGCTAGGGAGTACTCTCTCGGATATATCCCGAGTAACTCTGAATTAATAGCTAAGCTTCGCTCAGAAGGATTCGAAAGACTAATTCCGCTCTTGAGGAGGAAGCCTTCACGTTCAATCTCAGGCGTAGTAATAATCGCTGTTATGACGAAGCCTTGGCCCTGCCCGAAGGAGGAACCATGCATTTATTGTCCCGGAGGCCCGAAGTTTGGAGTTCCTCAAAGCTATACAGGTCATGAGCCAGCTGCAATGAGAGGTATCCAGAATGACTATGACCCTTACCTCCAAGTCTTAAGGAGGATGGAGCAGTACAGGGCGATCGGTCAATCTGTTGATAAGGTTGAATTGATAGTTATGGGAGGAACCTTCCCAGCGACACCTGTAGAGTATCAGGAGTGGTTCATTAAGCGTTGTTTAGACGCTATAGCTGGAAAGGATTCGCATAGCTTGGAAGAGGCTAAAAGAAACGCTGAATTCTCTGATATCCATAATGTTGGGATAACTATTGAGACTAGGCCTGACTGGGCAGGAAGAGAAGTTGTGGATCGCATGTTAAATATGGGAGTTACGAGAGTGGAGCTTGGAGTACAAAACATCTATGATGACATCTACCAGTTTATTAATAGAGGGCATGAAGTGAAAGATGTAGTAGAGGCTACGAGAATCCTTAAGGATAGTGGTTTGAAGGTTTGTTATCACTTGATGCCTGGTCTTCCAGAATCAAGCTTTGATAGGGATCTGGAGGCATTTAAGAAGATCTTTACAGATTCGAATTTTAAGCCTGACTCAATAAAGATCTATCCATGCCTAGTTCTCAAGGGAACTAAGCTTTACGAGTTGTGGAAGAGAGGGAAATATAGACCTTACACTACAGAGGAAGCTGTAGAGCTTTTAGTGCAACTCAAAAAGATTATTCCTCCATGGGTTAGAATAATGCGTGTTCAGAGAGATATACCCGCCAAACTTATAGTGGATGGAGTGAAGAAGAGCAATCTACGTCAATTAGTATGGAAGAGGATGGAAGAGTTAGGCTTAAAGTGTAGATGCATCAGGTGCCGGGAAGTAGGCCACAAAATACTAAGGGAAGGAATATGGCCTGATATTGAAAACCTCAAGTTGAGAAGAATTGAAGAGGAAGCTTCAGGAGGAAAGGATATATTTCTCGCTTTGGAAGATGTGAATAACGATATATTAATCGGGTATCTACGACTACGCATACCATCCCCCTACGCGCATAGAGAGGAGATAAAATCTGAGAGAACCGCCATTGTTAGGGAACTTAAAGTTTTAGGCTCTATGCTACCAGTAGGTGAAAAACCAAAATTCGAAGTTCAACATAGGGGTTATGGTCGAACCTTACTTAGAACAGCTGAGGAGATAGCCATGGATTATGGAGCAAGCAAGATCGTTGTTATAAGTGCGCTTGGAACAAAGAGATATTATATCAATCTTGGATATACCTATGATGGACCGTACGTATCAAAATGTTTGGAGAATTAGAGTATGTTTGAGGATTCGGGCTATAAGGGAAGTGTTAAGCGGATTTTAGAAGGGGCTAAGGTGCAGATTGGAGACATCATAAGAATAGTTAAGGATGGGCATGTTTATGAGGGGAATTTGATACCTAGATCAGAGTTTGGAGATGAGAAATGCGTCGTAATTAAACTTAAGAGCGGTTACAACATCGGAGTCAGAGTTGATGGTAAAACCAAAATATTTAAGATTAAAGAGGGCGAAAAACCCGCCTTCATACCTCCACCTCCACCAGAAACTAAGCCTGAATTAAAACGCGTTGCCATAATAAGTACTGGTGGAACCATCGCCAGTAGAGTAGACTATAGGACTGGAGGGGTTCGCCCCGCCCTAACAGCCAGCGACCTTTACAGCGTAGTTCCTGAACTTTCAGAGATAGCTTCTGTAGAGGCTGAAATACTCTTCAGCATACTGAGTGAGAATATGACGCCTGAACGTTGGAGCGTTATAGCTGAGACTGTAGCTAGAAAGATTAAGAGTGGAGTTTCGGGCGTTGTAGTGCCTCACGGTACGGATACGATGGCGTATACTGCAGCGGCATTAAGCTTCGCTCTCCAGAATCTACCAGTGCCGGTTATTCTTGTGGGTTCGCAGAGATCTTCTGACCGCCCAAGCTCTGACGCGGCGCTTAACTTGATAGGTGCAGTTAGGGCGGCTGTAGACGCTCCCTTCGCGGAGGTTGCGATTGCTATGCATGAGACCACATCTGACGAGTCGATAGTTATTCATAGAGGCACTAAGGTGAGAAAATGCCATACAAGCGCAAGATACGCGTTTCGATCCATAAATGCTAGCCCCCTAGCCAAAGTCAAGAACGGTGAGGTGATTATGCTCACCGATGAGTATAGGCGTAGAGGAGAGTCAGAACTGGTTCTAAAGAAGAATTTTGAAGATAGGGTTGCCTTAATTAAGTTTTATCCAGGCTTTAACCCCCAAATAATCGATTTCTTTGTGAATGAAGGTTACAGAGGCGTAGTTCTTGAGGGGACAGGGCTGGGACATGTTGGAGCTTACTGCTTCAAAGCTGTGAAGAGAGCCATAGATAACGGCTTGATGGTGGCTATGACTTCTCAATGCCTCTGGGGCAGAGTCAACATGAATGTGTACGACACTGGTAGAGACCTAATAAAGATGGGTGTTTTACCACTAGAAGATATGCTTCCAGAAACAGCTTTAGTGAAGATGATGTGGGTTTTAGGCCAAACCTCAGATCCCGAAGAGGCTAAAGCACTATTACTCCGGAATTTAGCTTACGAATTCTCCCCCAGAACTCTACCGTGAAGGTGAAAGGCTTAATGTCTGATGTAGATTATGGGAAAATAGGTTTAAAGGTTGGTTTGGAAATCCATCAGCAACTGGATACTAGAGAGAAGCTCTTCTGTCACTGTAAACCCGAACTGTTCAAGGATGAAGCTGAATTGAGGTTCCTTAGGAGGCTTAGACCAACCCAGAGTGAGTTGGGACAGATAGATGAAGCGGCGCTCTTCGAGTTTAGAAAGGGCCTCCTGATCGAGTATGAGGCAGACACATCTACTTCTTGCCTTGTAGAGATGGATGAGGAGCCACCTCACGAATTAAACCCTGAAGCTGTAGAGATAGCGCTCATGATAGCTCTTATGCTCAACTCCAAACCTGTGGATGAGATCTATGTTATGCGTAAAATAGTGATTGATGGATCGAACACTACAGGTTTCCAGAGAACATGTGTGATAGCTCTTGGAGGAGAAGTGAAGGTTGATGGGAAGAAGGTTCCTATTCAACATGTGGGGCTTGAGGAGGACGCTGCCCGAAAGACTGGAGGATCAAAATCTAAGATCACCTATAGGATTGATAGATTAGGAATCCCATTGATAGAAGTTACAACGGCACCGACTATAAAGACGCCTGAAGAGGCAAGGAAGGTTGCTTTGGCAATAGGTAGGATGCTTCGATACACTGGAAGAGTGAGGAGAGGAATTGGGACAATAAGGCAGGACTTGAATATCTCAATTAGTGAAGGAGCTTTAATTGAGATCAAGGGTGTTCAAGAACTTGAGATGGTATCTAAAGTTGTGGAGTTCGAAGTTAAGAGGCAATTAAATCTTTTGAAGATTAAGAGGGAGCTGGCGGTTAGAGGTGTAAATGAGACGGACCTTGACTGTGAAGCGGTTGATGTTACTGACATATTTAGAGATACAGCATGTAAAGTAATCTCGAAGAAGATTAAGAGTGGCGGTAGGGTACTGGCTGTTAAACTGAGGGGGTTTGCTGGATTAATAGGGTTGGAGTTAGCGCCCAACCTTAGGTTTGGAACCGAACTGGCTGAAATAGCAAGATTTTGGGGCGATGTCGGTGGAATATTCCACACTGATGAGATGCCTAAATACGGGATAACCCAACAAGAAGTTGAGGAGATGAAGAGAAAATTAAATTGTGAAGAACACGACGCCATCGTCTTTCTGGCTGATAGGATGGATAAGGCTAAGGAAGCAGTGAAGGCAATCATCTCTAGGGCTAAAGAAGCGCTTAAGGGAGTGCCGGAAGAGACTAGAGCAGCTAATCCGGATGGGACGAGCAGGTATATGAGGCCTAGGCCTGGAGCTGCAAGGATGTATCCTGAGACTGATGTTCCGCCAGTTGTGATTACAAAGGATGTTTTGGAGAGAATTAGGAGAACTCTTCCTGAAAGTTTTGAAGTGAAGATGAGAAGGTTAAGAGAAGAGTATGGATTGAATCCTAAACTCTCGAACCAGATTTTAAACTCGAAGTATCTTCACTTATTCGAGAAGATAGTTAAGGAGATAGATGTATCACCTACTCTGGTGGCTGTAACCTTAACTGAAACAGTTAAAAGTTTAGAGAGAGAAGGCGTAAGAATTGATGAGTTGAGGGAGAGGCATTTTGAAGATCTCTTCAAATTGATAAGTGTTGGAGCCACATTTAAGGAGTCGATTCCGGAGATTCTCAGGTGGTTAGCTGAAAACTCTGACCGTAAGGCTGAGGAAGCAGTTAAAGCGCTGAATCTTCAGAGTCTATCTTCAAGTGAGTTAAGGGAGATCTTAAGAAGAATCGTGGAAGAAAATGCCTCCCTGATTAAGGAGAGGGGTATGGGAGCTTATGGTGTACTTATGGGTAGGGTTATGCGTTTGGTGAGGGGTAGAGCCGACGCTGAAGTTGTGAGTGAAATGTTAAAGGAGATTATGCTTAACTATGCTGAATCATGAATGATAGGGAAAATGTATTAAAAGCGTAACTCTAAATATTGTTTTATTCCGATTGTGAGAGAGTGATTATATGACACTTAAAGGTCGCGATTTCCTTTCAATATCTGATTTAAGTGGAGATGAGATAAGACTACTTGTTAAAGAGACTGGAAGAATGAAAAGTAAGCAGCGGGAAGGCGACCTCGAAAAAGTACTGGAAGATCATGTTATAGGTCTCCTATTTGAGAAACCTTCAACCAGGACTAGAGTTAGTTTCCAAGTTGCTATTAATCATCTGGGAGGGAACGCGGTATATATGCGCCCCGGTGAACTTCATCTTTCAAGGGGTGAAGCTATAAAGGACACAGCGAGAATCTTGAGCAGCTACTTGGATGGAATTGTTGTGAGGACTTATTCGCAGAGGATTCTGGAGGAGCTGGCGGAATACTCAGATGTACCAGTCATAAATGCTCTATCGGATCTTGAACACCCCACACAAATCATAAGTGACATCTATAGTATATTGGAAGCTAAGAAGAAGATTGATGGTTTAAGGTTGGCTTGGATTGGAGATGGTAACAATGTATGTCACTCACTGCTTTTAGCGTGTGGGAAGCTAGGACTCGATCTGAATGTTTCATGTCCTGAAGGATACGATCCTAAAGAAGAGATATTAACTGAAGCCAAGAGTTACGCTTCCGAAAGCGGGGCAGAGATAAAGATTGTTAGGGAGCCTAAAGAGGCTGTAAGGGATGTTGATGTGATCTACACGGATACTTGGGTCAGTATAGGACAGGAGGAGGAATATGCAGTTAGGGAGAAGGCGTTCAGAAATTACCAGATCAATAGGGAGCTACTTTCTCAAGCTAGAGATGACGTAATAGTTATGCATTGTTTACCAGCATATAGAGGGAAAGAGATAACTGAGGATGTACTTGAAGGTGACAAAAGCATAGTTTGGGAGCAGTCTAGGAATAAACTCTATGGCGCTAAAGCGATATTAGCCTCTTTCATCCCATAAACCAATTTTTGGAAGAACGAAAGGATCAGAATTGATCAAGATAGGAACTTGTGGATGGACCAGGATTTATCAGTATGCGCCGCCCTCAATCAGGGCAGGTAAGTCTTCCTTACAATCATACGCCTATTATTTTGATACGGTTGAAATTAACAGCAGTTTCTACTCTCTCCATAAGAAAGAGACTTACAAAAAATGGAGAGAAGAGGTCTCTCCAGATTTCGACTTCACAATTAAATGTCACCGGAATGTTACTCATAAAAATCCTCTCAAGATAGATGAGGAAGCACTTTCCGCCTTCCAATCCATAGTTGAAGGCGCAAAAGCATGTAATGCCAAAGCGATTCTTATTCAAACTCCACCCAGTTTCAAACCAGGAAAAGACGCATTCCTAATAGCCGATAAGTTCTTCAGCTCTATAGATAGTAAAGGCGTACCACTTGTTTGGGAAACTAGGGGGGAGGAATGGTTTAAAGATGAAGTGAAAGTGAGATTAAGGGAGCTTCTCCAGAAGTATGGTGTTACTCACGTCACTGACATATTGAAGCGTGAGCCAGTTTACATCCATCAATTAGCCTACTTCAGGCTTCACGGTATGCCAAGATACAATCTTAAATATTCCTATACGAATGAGGAGTTGGAAACTATCTTAGCAAAAGCAAAAATTTATGAAAATGAGAACTTTCCAGTGTTTATATTCTTCAATAATTATGCAATGTACAGTGACGCTGTAAGACTCAAATCATTAATGGAGGAAGGAGAACTTCCTATTTCACCTTTTGGAGCTGAAGCTTTAAGAGTTGCTCTCCATGCATTTGAGGAGTGGCCAGCAACACGTGAAAGATTGATGGAAGTTTGTGGTGGATGGAATGTCTGGATTCAACCTAATAAGATTGTTAAGGTGGGAGATCTCTTGAAGAGGCTTAAGGAAAGGAGATACAATGATGTAGAAGACTTGATCAGGGAGGCGAGAGAGGTACTGAAAGGAGAATCTAATTAACTGAAGAGGGATAAGGAATAATTTAAATTTGGTGTGAAGAATAACTTAATTTGTTTGATGGTGAAA
>CAZHYI010000004.1:2180-18153 GCA_964536595.1 uncultured Candidatus Bathyarchaeia archaeon | reverse complement strand
TTCCTCAACAGAATGTTCATTATTTTGATGAGGAGGAAGGCGATGATGAAGACTATCAATGCAATAAGAATCTTAGGCGTCAATAGAACTAACTCATAAGCTATCTGTCGAAGTGCAGATAGCAGCATCTCCCACAGATCGTAATAAGCCATCATGCCCCCCTAAAGAAAAATGTTGAGATCCAGTTAAATAAGAATTGCTTAAGTCATAAAGATGAATAAGAGGCGATAAATCACATAGAGCACCATGAAAACTAAGATTGAAGCGAGCAGTCTAACCGTAGTCACCGCCGTCTCCTTAGATATCTCAACTGTTGTTCTATATCCCATCACGCTATTCCGGTATAGGATGAATGAGTAAGTTCTAGCGGTATCTTCAGACACCACAGCCACCTCAGGAATTGCAACGAGAGAGAGAAAGACGGATAATATAAATATTACGAAAGTTAGAGAGAAGGCTAAGGTATAATCTTCCCTCACAACCATCCCTATCGGTGAAGCAATCAATATAGCTATGTTCCCCAAAATCGCTAAGAGAACGCTTGAACGAACCGCCCCAAACCACTCTTTATATCTAGCAAATAGAAAGTTCCCGAGGAAGTTCGCTCCAGTATAGGTAAAGGAGTTGAAGGCTGAGATTACAACGTGAATTGTCGGTTCAGTCGTAAACCATATCATGAGAGGATTCAAAACATTTAGAATATGACCGAACCTTAAAGTTTTGAGTCGTCTCCCACCCCACAGAACTGAAGCTACTATGCTTGAAATCGTTCCAACTAAGTTCAAGGAGGCAGCTAGGTAATCTGGACCGCCAAGATTGTTCATAACGTATGGTATCCAAACTATTCCTAGAAGGTTCCCGCCAGTAAGTAGAATGGTAAAGAATAATGAGGATGAAAATATTTTTTCGGGTTCTTTGATAGCTTTCGGTAATGGTGAGCCTTCAAGGTGAGAGAGATTTAGAAATGCTACTAGAAAGGTTGAGAGGAGACCGATCACGGCTCCTAAAGCGAATATGTAGATAAATTTGTCCTCCATGGGAAGGAAAGCTAATAGGAAGGTTCCAAGAACGAAGCCTAAAATGTTTGAGGCTGCACCACTCGCTGAACGTTTCGCCAAGACATCCTTCACATCACTCTCCTCTAGGGAGCCATAAATTGTGAAGTTCATGAAGGCGCTAACGAAGAAGGAGAAGACCATGTATAGAGAGAACATTACTGAAACAATTGAGGGATCTCGAATTAAAGGTATGAAGAACCACATGGCTCTTTCCAGACCATGGAAGGTTACAAGTTTAAGTTTCACCCTCTTGACAATGAAGGAAGAATATCTATAGATTAGAGATCCTATGATGATTGAAGCAACCGCGGAAATGAGCATCACTAGGGATATCCCTTGCACATTATATCCTATTGAGACTAGGTAAATGAGGAATAAACCTCTTGTTAGGGCTATGTACGCTCCTGCAAAGGCTAATTCAAGAACAAGTATCCACTTGAATTTTGTAACTTCACCCATCTCCATAGACAGCCACCCGCCAGACTGAATAGATATGAGTGGGAAGGAGACGGCGTCTAATGGAAGGGAGACTTATTGATAGAGGTGGCAAGCTACCTTATGATTTTCTCCCATCTCTATGAGCTGAGGCTCCTCCTTTCGACATATATCCATTACTGATGGACATCTAGTGTGGAACCTACACCCAGAGGGAGGATTAATGGGGTTTGGTATTTCACCCGGAATCACAACCTCCACCCTCCTCGATTCTGGGTCAGGTATAGGAACAGCTGAAATTAAGGCTTTAGTGTAAGGGTGTAAAGGCTCATAAACTATCTTTTCTGTAGGAGCCTCCTCCATTATCTTCCCTAAATACATTACAGCTATACGGTCACATATATGTCTAGCCAGCGCCAAGTCATGAGTTATGTATAGGAAGGATACGCCGAACTTCTCAACCAAATCAAGTATAGTGTTCAGTATTCCAGCTCTTATTGAGACATCAAGCATAGACACGAGCTCATCGGCCACAACAAATCTCGGGTTAAGAATGAAGGCTCTGGCTATTGAAACCCTCTGCCTCTGCCCACCACTCAACTCATGAGGAAATCTATAGATGAATTCTTCCGGAGGCAAAAGCTCCACATTCGCTAGGGCCTCCTTAACCCTCTCCTCAATTTCGCCCTCATCTTTACAGATCTTCTGAACACGTAGAGGCTCCGAGACTATATCACCAATAGTCATTCTTGGATTCAGAGATTCATAGGGGTCCTGAAAGACAATCTGCATTTTACGTCGTAGAGGCTTAAGCTCCTTCTCAGATAGGCCTGTTATATCAGTCCCCTCAAAGAAGATTTTCCCACTTGTAGGCTCAATCAACCTCAAAATTAATCTCCCAGTTGTAGTTTTACCGCTACCGCTTTCTCCAGCAAGCCCAAAGATTTCACCTTTCTTAATCTCGAAGCTTACTCCATCAACCGCCTTAACAAATAGGCTCTCCCTAGAAAACAAGGTGGATAAGAAGCCTCTTCTAACAGGAAACCACTTCCTTAAATCAACAACCTTAACAACTGAATCTACAGACGACATCAACGCTTACCTCCAACCCTATGGCAAAACACGTAACGGTTACCCAGAATAACTGGCGGCGGCTCCTCCTTTCGACATATATCCATAGCGTACTCGCATCTAGGATGAAATCTACATCCTTTGGGGGGATTTAATAGATCAGGTGGGAACCCGGGAATTGAAACCATATGTTTCTTTGGAGCTGTAATACTCGGGAATGCGTTGAGGAGGCCCTGAGTGTAGGGGTGAAGGGGATCCTTAAAGATAGAGACTATATCACCATACTCCACTATCTTTCCCGCATACATTATAGCCACTTTATCGCAAGTCTCAGCTATTATTGAGAGGTCATGAGTTATCATTATCATGGCCAAGTTAAGCCTATCCTTCAACTCCTTCATAAGCCTCAAAACTTGAGCTTGAACTATAACATCCAAGGCAGTTCCAGGCTCATCAGCTATAAGTAAGTCAGGATTGCATGATAAGGCCATAGCTATTAACGCCCTCTGCCTCATCCCTCCACTGAACTCATGAGGATAATTATCTATCCTCGAACTATCTATCCCAACCATCTCGAACAGTTTTTCAGCTCTCTCCCTCGCCTCCTTCTTACTTACATTGGGTTCATGAGTGATTATCGCCTCAACTATTTGGTCCCCAACCTTAAATACAGGGTTAAGCGCATTCATGGCTCCCTGAAAGACTAGGGAAATTCCCTTCCACCTTATCTTTCTCATCTCTTCCTCTTCCAGAGGCACCAAATCAGTTCCTTTAAAGAGTATTTTTCCTCCGAGAATTTTTCCGCCTGGAGGCAGAATTTTGAGTATGGATAAGGCAACAGTGGTTTTTCCACATCCAGATTCACCAGCTAACCCCATAATCTCTCCTTTATTAATCTGGAAGCTTACGCTCTCAACTGCCTTAACAGGACCTCTTAAGGTTAAGTAGTGAGTAGTTAAGTTCTGAACATCTAGCAGTGGCATACTACTTCAACTTTTACTCCATGATAGATTGCTTAAGACTGAAGATTTACAGAATCAGATAAATATTATCCTTTTCTTAATATTTTTCTAAAGTAGATAAAACTTTAGGAGATGAATGGAACGTTTAAATCTTGGGTTGGTAGGCACGTAGATCTTAAACTTCTAAGTAGAGAGATTGAGAGATTCTTCAGGAAGAAACGCTTCAAAACAATCATCACAAAGATTGAGAAGGGATACTCAGTTAGGACAAGTCCTCCTTCCCACGCCACTATATATGGAGTGGTAGATGTGAAAGTGGAAGGAAAACCGAGCGATTTCACAGTCACGTTTTTGGCAAGCAAACACACCAGATCCGCAATAAGATTAGGATTCATAACCACATTTATTGGGGGAGGAAACTTACTTCTTCGGGGACTTAAGTCGCAGGAAGCTCTAGATAGGTTAGAGAAGGAGTTCTGGATCCACCTAGAGGAAGTTATAGGTAGAATAACTTAACGTCTTCTCCTTAACCGCGGGTTAAGGATCTCATCCAGAGCGTACCCTAACAATATGAAGGATAGGGAGACTAGGGCTATGCTTATTCCTGGAGGAACGATCCACCATAACCTCTCAACTCCCTCGTTCCATTGGGCATCATAGAGCATTCTACCCCAAGATACAACTTTAGGGTCAAATAGGCCTAACCAGCTCAGAGCGGCCTCAGAGATTATGGCGTTGGGAACTGATAAAGCTAAGGTCACGTAAACAAGAGACATGACGTTAGGCAAGATGTGCCTTGTTAAGATGTGGGATGTGCCTGAACCGACGGCTTTAGCCGCCTCCACAAACGGTCTCTCCTTCAAGCTTAAAGTTTGAGATCTGACAGTTCTTGCGAAACCCATCCATCCCAAAACGCCTATAAGTAGGATTAAGTTCCACTGTGAAGTTCCTAGAACAGCTATTAAAACTATAAGTAGAGGCAACTGCGGCAGAACGAGAAGCATATCGGTGAATCTCATCAGAATCTCATCTACGATGCCTCCCGCATATCCCGCTACTAAACCAACTATCAAACCTATCACTACGGATAAGATAGCTGAGAGAAGACCTACTTGAAGTGACACTCTAGCTCCATACACAAATTGTGCAAAGATATCTCTACCTCTATAATCTGTACCTAGAAGACCATAGGCTGTGCCGTAACACCTAATATTTAGGTCATCGAAATAAACGATCGCTTCTACAGGTTTGCCCAAGGTTTCTTTATTATTATCCATAAAGATTATTGAGATATCGTAAAGGTAGTTTGCGGGTTCAGAGAAGACTATCTTAGCTGGATCAGACCAAGCTTCACCTCCAACCCTAGCCTTAAACTCCGGAACATAAGAGTCTAGACGTGGATAAGGCTTTATTCCACTCATTGTGGTATGATCCAACATTAGATTCCAGAAAGGAGGATATGTTGGTTCTTCACCGACTCTTCTAATAGTAACCTGAACTATCGCTGGTACAAGCTCAACACCCTTAGCATACACTGTTATGTTGCAGTAGAACCTCCTTGGAGGATCATACGGCCACGGAAACTCAGCTGTTAAGTGAGCCTCAACCCTATCAGCTAGGGTCCATGGATCCTTACGCCTAAACACTACTGCAGCGCTTCCTCCTCCAACATTAGGCTCATAAACATATGAAACTAACTCTGGCGATGAAGTTTCGAACTTCCAATTCTCAAATAGTGTTGTGATCTTTGTGAATCCTGGATCGTCAGATAGAATGAAGTTTTCGTTTAATCTTTCACCGCCAGGAAGATATTTGAACCATATAGGAACAGCAAAGTCGCCGGCAACATAAAAACCGAAGGCGGGATCGTTAGGCGTTAATAATGGAGCAGCTAAAGCTAAGAATATATAGAAAGATAAGATTCCTATCCCGAATATGCCTCTCTTACTACGCCTAAAGTTTCTCCAGAAATCCCGTATTCTTTTTATTTGGAAACTTAGTCGGCTCCTATACGTGCTCAATTTATTTCACTCATACCTTATTCTTGGATCCATCACACCGTATAAGAGGTCAGCTATGAAGTTTGCTATAATAACGCTGACAGCTATTAAGTAAAATATGCATTGAAGGACAGGATAATCAGCGAAGTCTATGGCCTTCCACGTCCACATGCCAAGACCTGGATAATTGAAGACTTGCTCAGTTATTATAGCACCTGAAATTATGAAGCCTATAGATATAGCGGCATTGGTTATTAAAGGTAGTGAAGCGTTCTTGAGGGCATGTTTGAATAGGATGTATCTATCCTTAATACCCTTAGCCCTAGCAGTAATAATGTAATCTTCAGTCAACGTCTCGAGAACAGTTGCCCTTGTGAGCAGAATGTAACCGCCGTACATGAATAGAGTCAAAGTTAACACTGGAAGAAATAGATGCCATAACCTATCTACAATATAAGCAAACACGTTAGGTGGAGGATTCAAAGCTGAGTAAGAGGATGTCCCTACGCTGGGGAACCATCCTAGATGGAAGGAAAAGATGAGAAGAAAGATCATCCCCATAAAGAAGGACGGCATAGAATAGGTTGTTAGTGAAGATATTACAACTAGATTATCTAGGAATGAGCCTCTCTTGTAGGCTGCTAATGCACCTAGAAATATGCCTATAATGATGGATAGAATTGTTGAGACGCCTACGAGGAGGAAGGTGTTTAATAGCCGTTCAGCAACTTCCTTAGCGATATAATCCATTGAGATAAAGGATATGCCGAACTGACCGGTTAACATATTAGTCATATACCTCACATACCTCACATGTAGAGGATCTTTAAACCCCCATAATCGCTCCATCTCTTCCACTTGACTTCTATCCTTTAGACGTGATGGATTAGCGAAAAGCATCATGGGGTTACCGGGCATAAGCTCAAAAATCACAAAGTTAATTGTGAGAACAAAAAGAATAAGTACGAAGGAATATAGGGTTCTTTTAGCGATGTAGAGTTTTAGTCCCATGCTTTTTCCCTTTTTTAGCACTTTATCCTATTTACATCTAATTTATAGAGAAGAAAGAATTTAAACTTCACTTATTAACATTTCTGAGTTTAACGGTAGAATATTCATGTGTTATGGAAAAGTTTTAAATTTTAAATAGAAGAAAGTTTTAACGACCGAAAACTTCGGTTATGAAGTAAAAAAGAGGAATGAACTTTGAGATTAAAGAGAATATTATTAGCGGCTTTATTGATTTCGACGCTCTCTGTGTTCTTCATAGGTTCAAGCATCTCTCTTGATGTTAAACAGTCATTGAGAGGACCGAGAGTTGATAAATTACATATAGTGGTCTATGGAGATCCATACAAGGAATATGCTGCTTTAGAGGCTGGAGAGATAGATATTACAGACTGGCCCTTAACGAAGACTTGGATAGATAAGTTCGCAGCTAACCCTGACATCACATTATTGAGCTACTCTGAAATAGGAGTCTTCGAGTACGACATTAACAATCAAAAATGGCCAACTGGTTGTGATGGAGCAGCGCCTCATGAACCCATGTGGAAGAAGGGATTAATGCCTCCTCCGCCACCTGAAGCTGGCGAACCTCCAACTCCAGGTGCAGATTGGGATCCTGAAACCGGTACGTGGAAAGTATACTTTGACCCTGATTGCCCACACTGCCAGAGTGCATGGGGCTTCAGATTGGCACTGGCCTTCCTGACTGACAGGGATTACATTCAGACTGAAATATTGAAGGGATACGGCAACATGATGTATACTTGGGTTCCAGTTCCAGCCTTAGCCGGATACTTAGATTGGGACAACTTGACCTCAACAAGCTTCGTATATCACGGACCTAACGGAGATGTAACCATACCAAGCCTCATATTCCACCGTGACGTGGATTTGGCTAAGCAGATACTTGATGCGGCAGGCTTCACGGTTAATCCTGAAACAGGCATTAGAATTGACCCGAGGACAGGTAAGGATTTGGAGCCTCTAATCTTCTATATTAGGCTGGATGACCCCAACAGAAGAGCGGCTGGAGAGAAGTTGGCTGCTGACATGATGAGTATAGGAATTCCTGTGGATGCTAGAGTTGTTGAGAAGACTGTGTGCTTCAAGTCAGTCATGGTTGAGTACAACTATCACCTATACACTGGCGGTTACTCACTGGGCGCAGACGCTGACTATCTGCATGGATTATTTGACTCAAGCCAGTATTGGGCACCAATCGGTTGGAGCGGCGGCTATCAAGGCTTCTGTAACCTAGAGCATGACAAGTACACCACAGATTACATCAAGAACGGCGCAACATGGGAAGAGGTTCTGATGGGAACCCATAACGCAACCTTCCTCCAGAATAAATATGTCTGTTCCATACCTCTATGGTGCTCCGTGGGCGTGCAAGCATACAGAACTGGATGGCAAGGCGTAGTTAACCATGAAGGTTACGGCCCAAGTGCACCGATAACTGGAGGATGCATAATCTGGAGTTTCCTGAATATGTATTACCCAGACCATCCAACCCATCCCGGCGAGTTATGGTGGGGCTTTAAGAGTAATCTTGAAGGGCCTTCAGTGATAACTGCTGAGTGGGTTTGGGATTGGCAGGTTCTAGATCTGATTTATGACAGCCTCATAACTAGGAACCCATACAACCTCGCCTTAGAAGCGCCTTACATGGCTATATCATGGGAGACCGGGGAATGGACCTACAATGGAAAACCTGCCTCGTGGGTTAAGTTCACGTTAAGAGATAACCTCTACTGGCATGATGGAACAGAAGTTACACCGGAAGACGTTAAATTCTCACTGGAATTCACTAGAGATTGTGGCCCTGGAGTAGCATGGAACTATGCGGGTGTCAGGGACTTACATCATGTCGATACTAAAGCTGAAGACCCAACCTTAGGTGACAGGGACGTTAAGGTCTACTTTACAGTTAAGAGTTACTGGGCTCTGCACTGGGCTGGCTTCCTACCTATACTTAACAAGAAGGTATGGATGGCTGCCAGTGAGGCCATAGGGTTCGGTTATACGCCTCCAACAGTGCCTGGTGAGCCTGGAACCTTCATTGATCGTATAAAGGTTAGGGAATACCATCCATGGGAGCAAGACGTATACAATGCTGAGACCGGCGGTGTAGGTTCCGATGGAATCATTGATTTAAGGCAAGATGGATGCGGCGAATTCATATTTGTAGACGCGAACCTCATGGAGTGGGTTGATTTAGAGGCTAATCGTAACTGGTACATGACCCAGGAGGAGGTTGCTAACTTCCTCACTGAAGCCTTCCGGATGATAGGTGACGTTAATCTCGATAGAGTGATTAATATTCAGGATATAAGCACCATTGCAAGATCTCTAGGCACAGATAATACTTGGCCTCAAGGAACAAACTGGGGAGAGTTCAACCCCAACACAGACCTGAATGGTGACGGTAGAGTAGACGCTAAAGATCTAGGTATAGCGGGCAAGAATTACGGAAAGGTTGCTGGGTGAGGTGGAGGCTAGAATGAGAGTTAAGAAATTATTACTAGCTACACTGTCAGCTTTACTGTTGATCTCTGCTGTAGGAAGTATAATGCCAGTTAGTTCCGAACCTCCACCAAGAATATACCTGGATCCAGCAACGATTGTAGCTAATCCAGGTGAAACCTTCACTGTTGAGATAAAGGTTGAGGACGTAACGAATCTGAATGCTTGGGAAATAAAACTGAAATGGGACGTGAATGTCCTTGAGTTCCCGCCTGAAGTTGAGGAGGGCGACTTTCTAAGTAATGTCGGTTCAACACAGCTTCAAGTAACAACTACCATGATGTTCCAGACAATACAGATAGGGGTAAGCCTCTTGGAAGAGGTTGGAGCCTCTGGAAGCGGAACACTAGCCATACTCACCTTTAAAGTTCTGGATTCGGGTAACTGCACTCTAGATCTATACGATACAAAACTATTCGATATAGGTGGATACAGCATATCCCACACTACTGATGATGGATACTTCTACTCATCAAAACCTGTTGCAACATTTACAATAGAGCCTGCTGTGTGGCACGCCACACCAATAAATCAGTACTGGGGAGATGTAGGCACTCAAACCTTCAACGCCTCCGCATGTTACGACCCAGATGGAGGCACAATAGTGAGTTACGAGTGGGATTTCGGTGACGGAACGACAGGTGAAGGAATGGTTGTCAGCCACACCTACACTGAATATCGATCTGAACCTTACATTGTAACACTTACAGTTACGGATGACGATGGAGAGTCATGGTCACACTCTGAAGAACTCAAAATCTATAGGGATATAGCTATAGTGGACATTTGGCCCACAGACACGATATATTGGGAGGAAGTAATCACAGAGGCGAGAGTAGGATTCGTATTCAATATTATAGTTACAGCCACAAACCTAGGAACAGTGGATGAAACATTAAATGTAACTTTATATGCTGACAAAGATACAACAACAATAGGTGACGAAATAAATCTTGGAGCAATAGAAGTCACTGTACCTGCAGGCCAAGGCTCAGGATGGGCCTTAATATGGGTGTGGGATACTACCGATGTACCTCCCGGCGAATATGTTGTGTCAGCAGTAGCTGACACAGTGCCCGGAGAAACCGAAATAGACAACAACGTACTCACTAAAACGATAACGCTGTATACGCATGGAATAACCATATATCCAGAAGTAGGTCTCCACGCAACAAACATTACTGGTACAGGATTCAGCCCAGAATCAACAATAACTATTGAGTGGGACGGAACTACTGTAGCTACAACAAAAACAGATAAGGAAGGAAACTTCAACTATTTACTCTTCATTCTAGAGTATAATCCTGGAGCACATACAATAACAGTTAGTGATGAAAATGGACACACAGCAACCGCAACATTCACACAAGTCGACCTAACAGGGCCACAAGGACCGCCTGGACCGCAAGGACCAGCTGGAGAGCAAGGGCCACCTGGACCACAAGGGCCACAAGGACCACAAGGACCCGCAGGAGAGCAGGGACCTGCTGGTCCGCAAGGACCGCAAGGGCCACCTGGACCACAAGGACCGGCTGCGCCTGTTGAGTACCTAACGGTTGCCATAATACTTTCTGTGATAGCTATCCTACTTTCAATCTACGCCATCTACGTAAGCAAGAAGTGAGAGATACACTCAATTCCTCCCTTATTTTTTAAAATAAAAATAAATATGGAAAATGAAGTTTATTTTCTTCTTTTAAGCATTATCAGAACAATTATTACGGCTACAGCCGCGATTGCAACACCCGCTAATATAAGTTCTATAGGTAATTCCTGTGTGGGCGGCGTAACTTTAACTTCCTTATAGCTATATACATTGTTATTTGCGTCGATTTCTCCAGGAATCTCAGCAGCTACAACCTTTAACGTATAACTTCCCTCCTTAACATCCTTTGTATCCCACATGAAGGATAACTCCCTCTCTTTGCCAGGTTCAAGATCAGAAACCACGAATGTTCCAAGTTGTTTACCGTCATAGTACAGTGAAACGTCGAAACTTTCAGTCACCATTCCTAAGTTCTCAACAACTATCGTGATGGATACGCTTTCACCGATCTTCACTTCGCTAGGTGAAGCAGTCACACTCTTTATAGCTATATCCCTCAGGAGATTATTGAAGGCGCCGTCGGAAGTTGAGTGAGGCACCTCGAAATCCTCAAATGTTTTCAAAACAGTTTCGGTAAGGTGTAGTGTGGTGCTTCCTCTACTCAAAATGAGAAATGTTACAGACATCAATGTACCGTTACCGCTAACAGATACTGTAGATAAATCTGCAGGGAAGGAGCAGTTTGCGAGTAAATATCCCTCTTCAGAATTCACGTTGTACTGGAAAATAGTATCGTACATGCCATTACTGCTCATGAAGGGGCCCTCCTTAACATCTAATGGTTTAAGTATCTTTGGGTCCCAATTTAATCGGAGGCCCCAATATCTAAGTTCTAAAGCCTCCTCAATCGTTATGTCGACTGTTATGGTCTCGTCGGGAGTTAATGTCGGGTCAACTATGCTGTAAGGTTCAATCTTTAACTCACTTATAGCCGCTAGAGGGTACTGGAAAAGGCCGTCCTCAGTAATGTGGGGAATCTCCTTTTGGTAATAATCTAGAAGCATTGTTTCATAGAGATGTATAGTGGTCTCACCCTCCTTCTTAACTAGGAAGGTAACCGAGAATAGAGTTCCATCTCCCTCAGCGGCTGAAGTTGCGGGTTCACCTAGCAGTGTACAGAAGATCTGAGCATATCCACTTACACCGTGAGGATCAGGCCTGTTGAAGATCTTCTTAACTAACTGAGTTTTGTAGGTCTTCTCAGCATTCAAGAAGGTTCCCTCAACCACGCCTGTCAAATTCAGAATCGAAGGATCCCACTTGAGATATACTTGATAGGTGTAAAGTGCCTCAACCCCCGAAATCTTTACCTTGATGGCGAAGGAGTCACCCGGCGCTGCTGAACTGAGTATAGGCTCCACATATATCTTTGTCGTCGGCGCTTCCCCCTTAACTTCATAGATCATTATAATGGGAAAAATTATAGAGAAGGCCAATGTGAGGAGTAGACAGATCATTTTTGATTTTTTTATCAAGACACCAAGCATTTTAGATACCTACAACTCTAAAACTGGAGAGAACACTTTTAAATTTTCGTATATTTTTTAAATTAAGCACTTTAAAGAAAAAATAAGACCGTGAAGTACGAATCAAACGCTGCAGAGAAGGTTCAATCTTTACCCAAAGAATTTCGGCCTCTTCGATAGATGTTTCGATAGCGGTAAAGGTCTGAAGGGTTTTCCCTTGACCACAGCTTTAATATGCTCTATTAATTCTTCAGTTGTCATCTCCTTTATCTCTCTACTCTCCCTGATTCTCACTTTAAGCTTCTTCGAATCTAACTCTTCCTTACCCACCACAACGATGTAAGGTATCCATTCATGTTCAGCCTCAAAGATTCTTCTCTGAACAGTTAATGCTCTATCGTCAATATCCACCCTTATATTCTCTGATTCAATCTCTTCAGCCAGCTTTTCAGCGTACTCGAGATACTCCTCTGACAGGGGGATAAGCCTAACTTGTGTGGGGGATAACCAGAGAGGTAGACTTGGGATACCACCGTTCATCTGAACCTTATATGCCCTCTCTAATAAAGCATAAATGTCTCTCTCGATGGCTCCACTCGGCGAGCAGTGCAGTATCAATGGAAAACGTTTGTTTCCCTCAGCATCCACATAGGAGATGCCATATCTCTCAGCATTTTCAACATCTATTTGGTCAGTAGAGAGAGCTGAAGCCTTATCCAGAGCGTCTATAAAATTGAACTCCCACTTCAATATGAAGTAGAAGATTCTATCCTCCCACTCCTCAACAAGCGCTGGTCTACCATGCTCCTTAATCAAACTTAAAATGAAGTCCTTATTATCTCTATAGAAGTCCTTTGTGAATCGTATAGCCAACTCATAATCTTCCTTTCCCAGTCCAAGTCCGTCTTGAAGTATTCCACTGCATAATCTGAAACGCCTAATAAATTCCTCCTTAGCCTGTTCCAGATCCATGCAGAGAGCGTGGCAGTCGGGCATAGTGAAAGCCCTAAGCCTCCTCAATCCGGCAAGTTCGCCTCGCTTCTCTCTTCTAAAACTGTACTTTGTGAGCTCATACATCCGTAAGGGTAGATGCTTGTAGGAGATTTGAGCGTCATGAGCCATAAGGAACTGACCGAAGCAGGCACTGAACCTTAAGAAGAACTTCTTCTTATCCGACTTCAATACGTACTGTCTGGCTGGGAAGCGGTTTAGGTAGTTAGCTAGACTTGGATGATCAAAATCGTACATTATCGGCGTTTCCACCCTCATAGCGCCATACTCAATCACCTTGCTTGTAACATAATCTTCCAGCAAGGATTTTATTAAGGCGCCTTTAGGGTACCACCTTAAGTTCCCTGGGTCGCTTCCAGGCTCATAATCAGCTATCTCTAATCTCCTCATTAAATCAACGTGGGGCGGAGTCTTCTCAACAATCCTAGATTTTTTAATTTCGTAATCAGCAAACTTCTTTAAGTTCGGGTAATTTGTAAAGTCGAAATCCTCAACTGGAACTAGAGAACCGTCCTCCTTCAGTATGTACCACCTAGACTCTTGCTTCTCTTCAGCCTTTAAAGCTTCAGGAACTTCAACTTCCTCAAGTTCCTTCACCTCCAGAGCGGGCTCGATAGACATGAAGCGCTCAGCTAAGGGATGCCCCTTAATAGATACGGTGAAGCTTTTATTCCAGCCGAAGGGTGACTGGTGAACCTCGAAGCCTAAATCCTGAGCTTCCTTAACCATATATTTAATTATTCTTAAGGCTTCGGATGGTCTCGCTAATTTGTTGCTTAGATGCGCGTAAGGGTAGATTAAGATCCGTTTAACCCCTATCTTCTCGAGGAAAACCCTTAACTCCTCAAGCGCCTTCCGAGCTACTTTCTCGTTATCTCCCTCCTCAACAGCGGTAAATACAACAGCTAACTCCTCAAACTGACCCTTCTTTAAGGACGGTTCTTCAGCGCCCTCTATCTCTTTCTGTATAAGTTCATACTCAATAAAGTTTGAATGCAACATCAAGATTCTCAATCGTCACACCACTGAGCCACTATATACTCCTATAAAGATGATTTAAAAACCTAATTAGTTTTTTGTTAAATCTGAACCGTATATCTCCATGATTCAATCATCCTCTGCTTCCTAGTTCTCTTCTTATATTCCCTATAATGGTAACTGCAAAGGAAGATTCTGCGTCCCTCCTTAACATCCAATCCGGATCCAGATATTTTATGCGGCGATAATGAACGTGCAGCGTCACGTTCGCATCCAACAACGCTACATTTCACACCTTTCTTAACCTTACCGAAATCAATCACCTCCTCAGATAGGAAACGCCTTAACTATTACATTTCACATTTTTAAGTAGTAGTTCAGCACGACTATATATAGCGTTCTTATCCACGAACTCTCTGAACTCGACTCCCTCAACTATGTATGATGCAGAGGCTGAAGCCACACATGCAGACCATAATGGATCTTTTCCTTTAGTATATTCCGCTAGAAAACCTCCTATAAAGACGTCTCCAGCTCCGGTTGGGTTCACAACTCTTCTAACTTTAAAGGCGGGAACATAATATTCTGTATTCTCATAAATTATTCTGGAGCCTCCTTCACCAAATGTAGCGATTATGATCTTTAAACCGAAATCTCTAAGTTTCCTTATAGCTTCACTTACGCTTTCTGTGGAAGTCAAAGCGAGTAGCTCCCTTCTAGAAGCCTTAAGAATATCCACGTACTCAAGGAAGCGCATATCAGTCGATCTAGCTAGACTGACTCTGCCTTCAGAATCGAAAGCTCTTAAGCGCCCTTGAGGATCAAATGATGTTAAAGCCCCTTTCCTCTTTAAGAGTTTAAAGATCCCATTCGGAACTTCATTAGCTACAGGCGCTACATGAAAAACTCCATTCTCTAAATTCTTTGGTAGGCATTCCAGTTTTAATGGAGGAGCTAAATTCAAAAGTTTCATCCTTCTTTCTTCACCTATATATCGAATAAGAAAGCTTGTGGTTTTAGCTCCTTTAATCACCTTCAAGTGAGAGAGATCGACTCTTTGTCTCCTCAATATTTTGATGTATTCTTCAGGGAAGTCTTCTCCAACATTAGATACAACTTTAACCTTCATTCCAAGTTTAGATGCAACTATAGATGTGTAGGCTGGCGGGCCACCAAGAGATATCTTTACATTCTTGTCTTCATCGCGTTCTATGAAATCTATTACAAGATGCCCTACAACCGTTAATTCAGACTTCATCTGTTAGAAAGAAATAATTATGTAAAATATAAATATCCTCATACACTCTAAAACGTGATTCAAAATGCCCATTAAACGTAAGTCGAGAGGAAGATCAAAGGGTGATAAGGGTAGAGGCTCCCTTGTTCAGTGCAGTTCATGCGGTGAGTTGGTGCCGAGAGATAAGGCTAAGAAGGTTACAAGACGCTTCAGCCTTATAGATCCGGCCTTAGCTAAGGAGTTGCGTCAGAAAGGCGCCTATATTCCTATTCAAAGAGTTACAAAGTACTATTGTGTTTCGTGCGCCGTGCATAGAGGAATAGTTAAGGTTAGGTCTAAGGAAGAGAGAAAGAGGAGTTCATTTAGAAGAAGGTTCTAACTTTTCATCTTTCTGAAGAAAAATAGAGCTCTCTGGGCTACTGTTAAGTGAGTTAAAATAACGATTAGGGTTAGAGTCCATGTTAGAGCATCAGTCACAAAGATGTTTATTATGCCGCCTATGAAGAGTATGATGAGCCTTTCAGGACGTTCAAGTAGTCCCACCCCCTCCATTTTAACGCCATAACCCTCAGCTTTAGATCTAGTATAACTCACCAATAAAGAGCCTGTTAAACC
>CAZHYI010000004.1:0-2080 GCA_964536595.1 uncultured Candidatus Bathyarchaeia archaeon | reverse complement strand
CACCTTCTCACAAAGTAACAAAATTCTTAATATGCTGTAGCTACTCTCACCAACTGGCTGCTTTTCTCACCACACACAACACATTCTCCCTCAATTGCACCATTCAGATCTAGAGGTGTACCTAAAATCGTACCATCAGTAGCCTCCTCTATCGCTTTACCGCAACTCTCTTTACCGCACCATGAGACTTGAGCTACTCCCGCCCTATTCTTGATGTATTTTACAGCTTCATCCAAACTCTTCACTGTGTAGACGCGGCTAAGCATCCAACTCCAAGCTTTAGAGCGCATATCTTCATACATTCTCTTTCCAAGCTTAGATATAAAATCTATAACTTCATCAACTTTACATTTTGACCTCTCAAGCGTGTCACGCCTAACTATAGTGACTTCATCACTCTGAAGGTCTTTAGGGCCTATCTCCACCCGAATTGGAACGCCTTTACGCTCCCAATGATAGAATTTAGCTCCAGGCGTGATATCTTCTCTATCATCAACTTTAGATCTTATTCCAGCCTCCTTAAATCGGGTATTTAGTTGTTGAGCTGCTGCCATAACAGCTTCCTCAGTTCCCTTGTAAAGAACAGGAACAATAACTACCTGAATTGGGGCGATGTGATACGGCAGAACTATTCCATTATCGTCCCCGTGCGTTATTAAAACCGCTGCTATAGCTCGCTCAGATATTCCGTAACAGGTCTGCCAAACATACTCATGCCCACCCTCCTTCGTCTCGAAGGTTATATCAAAGGCCTTCGAGAAGTTCTGTCCTAAATTATGAACTGTACCTATCTGTAGAGTTCTGCCATCAGGACATAACATATCGAAAGCTATGGAATACTCTGACCCAGCAAACTTATCCCATTCAGGCCGTTTAGATATAAGATATGGCACTCCTAAAGCGTCAAAAAAAGCCTTGTATACGGATACCGCTTTCTCAACCTGCTTTTCAGCCTCCTCGGCTGTCGCGTGAGCTGTATGCGCCTCCTTGAAGGTGCTGACCTCTCTCATTCTTATTAGAGGGCGTGTAGCTTTGGTTTCATACCTAAATATATTCACTATTTGATAGAGTATGACTGGTAAGTCCCTATGAGAACGAATCCAAAGCTTCAACATTGGATTTATAGCGGTTTCACTAGTAGGCCTCAACGCATACCTAATCTTTAGGGGCGTTAAGCCTCCATAAGTAACCCAGAAGCATTCATCCTCAAAGCTTCTCACGTGTTTCCCTTCCTTAGCTAGAGAATCCTCTGGAATTAAAAGGGGAAACTGAACCTCCTCATGTCCTGTTGAGTCGAGAAGATCTCGGAGGATTTGAAGAACGTGCCTTCTAAGCTTAAAACCATAGGGAAGCCAGACTCCACAACCCTTAATTGGATATCTATAATCCATTATGTCAGCGTTGATGAGAACATCTCTGAACCACTTACCAAACTCATTCATCCATTTATCTCTACTAGGTGGCAACTTTACAACCTCGATTCATTCTTTGATAATATTCCTGCCCTTTTAATGGTTTAAACATTAATTTGCATGAAAAGAAATTTATATTAAAACCTTTTTGCCAATAGCCCACTTCACGTTACCTACACTACTGAGGAACAAATCTTCTTAAGGGATCAGATTTTAAGATCGACCTTAAACTTGACAGATCTAAGCCTTTAACTTCATCACCATAAATCTCACATATCACCTTTCTATGTCGCTCCTCACTGGGCTTAATGGATAAATCTACTTCACGTCCGGAGGAAAGAGTTAAATGAAGATGAAAATGCGACTCTCTCTCACCATTCTTGACTGTTACGCTATGTTCCTCATACTCTATTTTGTAGCCCGCCTCCACCAAAAGATCCTTAACCCGCTGAGGGTAGTCGGTGAAAACTAAAATATCAATGTCACTATTTCTATTCACGGTTCCACGCCAAACACTCCCGACAACTATGGGATTAAACTTCTCTAGAACCTCCATAATTTTTAGCGCTTCCCGCCGCATATCCACCAACAACGAACGTCTATTTATCCCCTCAATCTCATCAGCTAATCTGTCAAGTTCATCAGCAACTTCCCGATTGCTCGGGTAT
>CAZHYI010000003.1:0-19842 GCA_964536595.1 uncultured Candidatus Bathyarchaeia archaeon | reverse complement strand
CTACAAGAGGAAGGGTTTGAGGTAATCGACATCACTTAAAGCTCGTCATCCGATCTAGCTGCCTTATACAACTGCCTCACTTTCAGAAGATTTTCTAGGTCGCTTCTTCTATCATCTACGGGGGTCTCCAATATTAAGGGTAAGTCGCCAAAGCGGCTTCTCAAAATATTTTTGAATCCTTCCTCACCTATCTTTCCTAAGCCGATATGTTCATGTCTGTCAATTCCCGAAGCGAAGTCTCCTTTAGAGTCGTTTATATGAACGACCTTGAGTTTCTCAAAACCCACCTCCCTCTCTAACTCACTGATAGTTTCTTCCACACCACTCCAACTCTTTAAGTCGTAACCGGCAGCGAAACCGTGACAGGTATCGAAACATACGCCTACTCTATTTTTATCTTCTATCTTTGCAATTATGTCCCCTAACTCACTGAAATGGGATCCGAGACTATTCCTTGTACCCGCAGAATTTTCGAGTAAGATTATTACGTCACCCTCGCTCTTGGAGAGAGCTTCATTAATAGCAGACACGATTCTCTCTTCACCATAACTGTAACCTACCCCTAAATGGCTACCAAGATGAGTTACGACAAAGGGAATCTTCAGTAACTTACTTCTCTCAAGCTCAACTACAAGTGATTGGGTTGATCTCCTATATATCGAGTCTTTAGGGGAGGCTAAATTGGTTAAGTAGGGCATATGAGCATAAATAGGCCAAAGATTGAATGCTTTAACCTTCCGTATGAAACTTTCAACCTCAATAGTTTTCAGTTTTCTATAGCTCCATCCACGAGGGTTTCTAGTGAATAACTGAAAGGTGTTACAGCCTAATTTTGCAGCTCTGTCCGCAGCTCTATCTATGGATACTTGTATAGAGACGTGAAGACCTAACCTGAGCAAACTAATCCCCTTTATGGAATATTATTTAAATAACATGGAGTACTATTAATTATTCAGTTTCGTCTATAACAAAGTTATAGGAGGTTTGAGATTGAAAGAAAAAGTTGAGAAAGCCATTGAGGAAGTGAAACCTTACCTGAAGGCTGATGGTGGAGACATAGAGCTTGTGGCTGTCGAGGGAGACACAGTTAAAGTTAGATTGAAGGGTGCCTGCGCAGGTTGCCCTATGTCTAGAATGACCCTCCAGTGGGGCGTTGAGAGGTTTATTAAGAAGAGAGTTCCGGAAGTTAAACACGTAATAGCTGTATAGGAAGTTTCCATTTAATCATGATAGGCAGAGCGTTCTAACATTCTTTTATAGTTAAGAACTTTATTTTTATTGTGAAGAATCTAAAAGGGCTTAAAATTAGATCTTTTAGAAGGTCAGACCTAAACCGTATACTGGAAATAGAACGGGAATGCTTCCCGAATCCTTGGGCTAAAATATTTTTTGATATAGCTCATAGCTCCTATCCTAGAGGCTTCTTGGTGGCTGATGTGAATGGTAAAGTGGTCGGGTATGCTGTAGCTACGCTAGAACGCGTAGCGGATTCTGCTCAACTACTCAATTTGGCTGTTGATAGGAAATTTAGAGGTAAAGGTATAGGAAGTTTGCTTCTGAGAGAAATTATTAAAAGGGTTAGGGAGGATGGAGCGTCAAAATTATTCCTTCAAGTCCGCGTCTCCAACTCTCAAGCTATAAAGCTATACCTAAACTTCAACTTCCAGATTGAGTGTATACTCCCTAAATACTATCATGATGGAGAAGATGCCTACTTAATGAGTAAGAAATTGACCTCCTAAAACTCTGTGCAAGGTTAACATTAAAGGATCACTCATTTTCCCTATCATTTAAAAAGTTGATAATAGAGGAAGTTGAAGCTGTTCTCACACTACACAGTTATTTTGTCACCAGCCTGTAAGGGTATACATCTCTCAGCAAAAGAGTTCATTAAACGGTTTAGAGCTTTTGAGCCTGTGCAGTGCCCAGGTCTAATCACTTCAGGGTTTATCTTAAGCAGACTCTCTATAGAGTTTCTCAGTCTATCTTCATCAGCACCTATAAGGTGAAATCCGCCGAGAACCATGTGAACCTTATCCGTCTTCATCAACTCTTTTGCATATAGAACTGTGTTGATTATACCTGAATGTGCACATCCAGTTATGACTACGAGGCCTTTATCCTCCACATTGGCTACTAAAGCTTGGTCATCAAGTACCCTATCTTTCACATAGAGCTTATCCTCCACCGTCCAGAAGCCCTTCGGAGTCTCATAGGATGTTACTCTAGGAACCTCACCTGTTGAGAGCAACCCATTCATAATTGTGACTGGATTCCCAGTTTTCAGAAGAACTCCTCCACTTTTTTCAATCTCTGACTGGCTAAATGGAATCCCGATATATCTCAGTTTAGGACGCATAGCGAATTTAGGTTTGAACGCGTCTGGATGAGCTATTACTGGAATCCTTTTTCCGACTTTCTTCAGTACTTCTAATAATCCTCCAGTATGATCGTAGTGGCCATGACTTAGAACTATCACTTCCACTTCATCTAGATTTACACCTAAAACACTGGCGTTATTGATTAATACGTCGCTCGAAGGTCCAGTATCCAAAAGAACCTTAACTGTATCCTTTTCTCCAACCGCTTCAATAAGAGCAGAGAACCCATGCTTTCCTAAAACTTCATGTTTTCCAATCCTTGCTGTGTTCTCAACCAAAATTGATATTTTCAACTCTTTGATCAAACTTTATCACTCAAAAATAAATTTGATAAGGGTTTAAGCTATATAATTTGTGCATCTTCAAAAATTACTTAAAGGCGAACCCTTCATAATTTGCCTTGGTGAAAAGAATGGGCCCTCAATGTGTAAACTGCCCGGGCAAATTCTGCTCTATAGGTGTGAAGAATGAAGCTATACTCCCCGACTATTGTCCAATAAAAACCTCAAAGGATTTAATTGAAAAGATGGCTGAGAAATACTTCAGTGAGGAGATTCACGATTTCTATTTAGCTTCAGCGCTAAATGAGAAGGAAGCCTATGATGAAGACGCAGCTAGAAAGAGAGGTGAGATAGTTCCTGTGAGGCCTAGAATTAGAGAGATAGTCGAGTTTGCAAAGAAGATCGGTGTAGAAAAGATAGGTGTTGCTTTCTGCAGTGGTCTGAGGGATGAGGCGGAAAGAGTAGCAAGGATTTTTGAGAGGCATGGTTTGAAGGTATATTCAGTTATCTGTTGTTGTGGAGCATTAGATAAGACTAGGCTGGGTGTACCGCCTGAATATAAAATATTCGATCCTGAGAAATTCGAGTCAGCCTGCAACCCTATACTTCAAGCAGAACTTCTGAATAATGCCGGAACTGAGATTAATGTGATAGTTGGTCTATGTGTGGGACATGATATGCTCTTCACGAAATACTCTAAGGCATATGTCACAACCCTCATAGTTAAAGATCGATTTACAGGTCACAATCCCGTAATCACTCTATACTCGAGATATCATAAAGATTTGATTTAAACAAACATAAATAACTATAAATGAGTCCTTAATCACATTTTATATCTCGAAGGGAAAACCATTGAAGAAAATTGTAGTTATGGGAAGGGGAGGAACTGGGAAGACATCATTTGTAGCTTTATCCACAAAGTACTTCATAAAGAAAGGTTATGAACCTATACTTCTCATAGATGCTGATCCAGATCAGAACTTGGCTGAAATGGTGGGTATAGACCTAGAAAAGGAGGGGTTGAAAACTATATCTGAATTGATAGTAGAGATGCTTGAGGAGCATGGGACACTTTATGGCGTTCCTCCATCGGACAGGTTGGAAGGAAAAATATGGAAGGAAGGCCTTTATGAAGGTGAATATTTTGATCTTTTAGCTATAGGTACAAAGTGGGTTGAAGGTTGCTATTGCCTTCCAAATGATGCTTTAAAAGCGGTACTGAGACGATTAATTAAAAATTACGAATTAATTCTTATAGATTCACCTGCCGGTGTGGAGCATTTAAACCGTAGAATCACCTCTGAGGTGGATGACATATTTGATATAATCGATCCATCTAAAAAATCCTTAAGTCATGTTTTGAGAGCTTACAAAATAATTAAGGAGATCAATATCCTCTTCAAGAACTTCTTTATAGTGGGAGGGTTCCGAGTAACCGAACGCTTCAACCCTTCATTTGAAGACATGATGGAGCTAGAATATTTAGGGAAAATAGCTGATGACAAAACTATTGAGGAATATAATCTTGAGGGTAAATCTCTTCTAGAGGTACCGGAAGATTCCGCAGCCTACAGCTCCGTTGAGGAGATTTTGAAGAAGGCCGGGTATTAAGTTTTAACTATACTCCCTAAATGTATAACCGCATTTTGTGCATCTGAAGAATTGCGTCATAGACTCGTCGCTTCCCCTAGTTTGAACCTGCCACACATACGCTAAGTTATTGCCGCATTTTGGGCATTCAATCTGAACAGTAGGTAAGGTTCTTAAACTCTGCTCTTTTTTACTTATAACAGTAACTTGTTTCTGCGGTTCATGCTTAAGCTTCATTGTTTCTACAATTATCTTCTCTCCCTTCTTTTTATATCCACATTTGGGACATACACAAGTAGGTATAGCATTATTCTCCTTCACTGGAACGAGACGCGTTCCGCATACCGGACAGAATTCCATGTCAATCTTTTCTCCTAGTACTTTTTTGCTTAAGTAAACTATAATTTAAATCTTACCTTAGCTTATAAGAAAGCGTCATTCAACCTTAAAAATCTAATGGATGTATAGTACGTTAACATTAAACTTTGAATGTGAGGAAATGGAAAGTGAAGTGGAATGTGTAATTCTCTTCCTTCTTATACAGCAAATTTAACCTCAAAATATAAAGATTTAAGAGAGGTAATGCAAGATAAAGAGTTAGCTGCCCTTGGGGACGCTATCGTAAATTTTCTGTATTCCTTGGCTCTTTCAGTGAAGGAAGGGAGACCGATAGGTGTTAAGGTTAATAGTAGAGTCTTATCAGACTCATTAACAAAGGCAGGACTAAGAAACCTTCTATCCTCAAGACTGGATCGCCACCATAAAGCTGATGCGGCTGAAGCTGTCATAGCTTATATGTTCTTGAGAGGGAAGCTGTCGATTAAGAGAGCTATAGATACGCTTTCTGTATACGAAGATCCGATTGAAGCCTTTACCCAATTACTGATTAAGATAAAACAGGAAGCTATATAATTAATACCACTTTCTAAAGTTTTATAATGATGGAAAGTCGATCTTTTTGTAGAAAGCCTTATCTTTCTTATTAAGAAAAGTCAAAAAGGGGATGGTGTTAAGAGTTGAGAGTGTTCCATTATCTTGACGTTAAAAGTGAGAAGGCGGAGCATGGAGCTAAAGATGTGTATGTTAGATGGCTCATAACTAAAGATTTGGGAGCTGAAAATTTCGCTATGAGACTTTTTGAGGTGGATGTCGGCGGATTTACGCCGCTGCATGAGCATCCATGGGAACATGAAGTTTTTGTTCTTGAGGGTGAAGGTGAGGTTAGAGGAGGAGAAAAAGTCAAGCGCTTGATGCCGGGTGACGTCGTCTTTGTCCCTCCTAACGAGAAACATCAATTCAGGAATGTTGGGGGAAGAAAATTTAAGTTTATATGCGTCATTCCTTACCGTGAATCTCAGAGTTAATTTCCTCTAAAGCCTTAAGGAAAGAATCCTTTAATTCTCCATTTCTTTTCAGTATCATCTCTACTGCTCTATTTAAGGCTTCTAAAGGGTCATGATTTCCCTTCATTCTTATATGAAAGATCGGATGTGCAGTTAATGGGTGTGGAATGGTGTAGCCAGCAAGCTCTACATTTTCGTCTTCTAAAAGCACGCTCTGAAGAACGTTACATAATGTATGGTCTTCTCCCTCAATCTCTATCTTTAATCTGTTTTTATTTCGCTCTAACACATTAATTTTTAACTTTACCACCTCCATTACCATTAAACCAGTACTCCTCTGCCACTTTCCTATCTTCCACATTTCTGCATCTGGAGCAATACATCCTCTTTCTTCTCGATAATGGGTAACCACATCTTGAGCAGAATGCTAAGACCACTCCGAACTCTCTACCCATAGTTGAGAGATGAAATGTTCCATTCTTAGTGCTGATAACCTCCGCCTTCACGTAGTCGCCGGCACGGCATACGTCATACATCTCTTCTACATAGTTGGGGCTGGCGTCAGAAATGTGAATTGTCCCGCTTAAAGAACCAGTAAGCTTCCTTCTCCCTACCATAATTATTTCCACATCGCAACTGTTCTTCTTCACCCGATTCACAATGCCTATCACTACACTTCCTATTGTAGGTACTTTAGGGAGTTTGATGGCTGGATATACAGAAACTTCCTTATTTAAATTATCTATAAGCATGTAGCCAGTAATCTTTGAGTATATTACTCCATCATCTACATATGTGCCTCTACCCGGAATGAACTCCTCAATGATCGCGATTCGACTTCCAGGAGTAACAAATTCTCCACTTTTTCTCTCTTCAACCACCAATACCACACTCTATGAATAGCTATCTCCTGCTTCATCACTCTAAGATTCTTATAAAGCAACCACTCTATATTTTCTCTATAACACTCCTCAATAAATCTTTTGATGTTAAAAATCACGCCTCAATAATATATAGATCTACAATAAAGCTATGTCTGAGTTTTTCATGGAAAGGAAATATACTAGGAATAGTCATCGACATGGCGTATACAGCAATTATTCTGCCTCCATGTTCCTCAATAAATCTCTCTAAGAATGGAGCTGGATTCACAGGGATGAGTTTTCCTCTACCTCTTAATCTTTTTAGCGCTTTTCTATCTAAACTGACGTTTTTATGTAATGAATACACTTTTTGGCTGATCTCTAAAGCTCTTTCAAGAAAAATTCGATCGGCTCCTCTTCTCTGAACTCCAAACGGAGGATTCTGTATTACTGTGTCGAACCCTCCAGTTAACACTTTAAGATCTCCAACCACCCATGAAGTAGTTTCATCCAGACCAAGAGCCTTTGAGCTTTTCTTCGCTATGGTAACTGCTTCGCGATCTATATCTATACCTACACTTTCTGAAGAGCCTAGGAAAGCTGCTCCGATAGCTAAACGTCCTGTTCCACAACCGAGATCTGCAACTTTCTTATTGATTATATCATCATAGACGTAGGCTGCTATGTAAAGCATTTCAGCAGCAACATCAGGCGGTATCGTGTATTGCTCTAAGAAGACTTTAGGTGAGGGGTGTGGAGGAACGCTGGATATTACTTTCTCTAGTTCTAACTTAGGAACCAGCCTTCTCTGCAAAGATCTTCCCACTCAATTTTACCTAGAAGGACATACGCTTCACTAATGGACAAGACAGGTTTATCAAAGTATCTTGTGGAATCCACATCCAACGAAATTCTGGGGCATGCAGTATTAATGAAGGCATCTACCTTCTGGAATTGTGATAGATAATGTGGCGTTACTTCCCTTATTGATAGTAAGGCAGCTTCAAATCCCGCTCTTTTAAGTTCACCGACCAATCTCAAAGCATCTCCAAGCCTACTCTGCCCGCTCTTTAATCCCAATAATACACCGAACCTCTTCGCTTTCTTAGCCTCTTCAATGCAAGCGTACCTTTGACGAATAAATCTACTCACTTCTTTATCAACGCTATAGGCTGAATTGGAGAACGGGTCTGCTACAAAAACAGGTTTAGATGTAGCTAATGCGGCGCCTAAAGCATGAAATTTTCCTCCGCCTATGAAGATGTAAGCATCTACCTCTTCAGAGATGGCTTTAGCGTTTCTATAGTTGCACCCAATGACTTGGCCTGGATAAAGTTTCTCATCCGCATTTCCGACTAAAACTTTCTTTTCTCTATCCTTGAGTATTTTGGATGTTTCTTTAAGCTGGTGGATATGTTGGATTGTCGTTATTAAACCCAATCGTTCATACTCATCAATTAGCTTCAACGCCTTGATTACGGCCTCTCTTATTGGGATTAAAGCTTTAGCTTCGAAATATAATACTGGGAATGAGTGGTCTATCATTTGAGTATGTCCATAATGCACTACAAGATCTGCATTCAATTTTTCAGCATCTTCAATCGCTAAGTCGCAGGCCCCATAACAAGGATCTGCAGAGAATATAACTTCAACTTCATTATTCTCTAAAGCCTTTGATATCCGGAAAATTTCGGATCTCAACCCTTCAGGTAACTGAATTAGAATTCTTTTCACATTTCTTCTTGAAAGCTCACGCTTCAATCTTTCCAATTCAAGATCGAAGATACTCTCATCTACCAATCATTATCATCTCATAAGAAAAATAAAAAATTTAAAGATAAAAAGGGATTCTTAAAATAGATCTTCTGTGCGTTTTCCCTCCTTCTTAAGTTCAGCTAATCTCTCAAGCATTATCTTCTGTTCTAAACTTGCAATTAACTTTCTAGTTTGGATCACAACATCTGGGTTGACACTTACGCTGTCTATTCCTTCACGTACTAGGAACTCTGTAATCTCAGGATAGACTGAAGGTGCTTGGCCACATATACTTACAGTGATTCCGTTTTCATGAGCCACCCTAATTAGGCGAGCAATAGCCTTCTTAACCGCTGGGTCTCTCTCGTCGAAGTAGCGACTATCAATCGCCGGGAGAATCTGGCTGTCTCTATCAGTTCCCAATATAAGTTGAGTTAGGTCATTGCTTCCAATACTGAAGCCGTCACAGAGTTTCGAGAACTCTTCAGCTAAGATTACTATGCTTGGAACTTCAGCCATGAGCCAAACCTTGAAGTCTCTTCCTCGCTTCAATCCCTCCTCAGCCATTATTCTGAGGCACTCTTCAACCTCCCATGTACACCTAACGAAAGGCAGCATTATCCATACATTCGTTAATCCCCACTCGTCTCTAACTTTCTTTACGGCTTTACATTCTAGACGGAAAGCATCCTCGTACTGCTTACTTATATATCTACTTACGCCTCTCCATCCCATCATCGGGTTATCTTCATGGGGCTCATACTTTTCTCCACCCTTAAGTTGCCTGTACTCATTTGTCTTGAAGTCGCTGAATCTGACAACTACGGGTCTCGGGAAGATTGCTCTAGCTACATGAGCTATTCCTTCAGCCATCTTGTCAATGAACTTCTGTTGCTGCCCTATCTCTATCAGGTAGTTGGGATGTTCACCTATGTAGGAGGCCATTATGAATTCTACGCGCATTAAGCCTATCCCGTCGAATGGTAAATCCTTATAGTCATCGATCTTCTCTGGAACACCAAGGTTCATCATAACCTTAGTCGCCGTTACTGGAACAGGCTCAGCGAATGTGGGTTGAACCAAAACTTTAGCTTCTTTTGGTTTAGCCTCCTCCATGATGCCTTCATAGACAACTCCCGTCTTAGCGTTCACCGTGTAGTCTTTACCAGTCACGATCTTTTCGGTTGCGTTTCCTGTCCCAACGATGCATGGGATTCCAAGCTCCCTAGAGACTATGGCTGCATGACAAGTCATACCCCCATCATTAGTCACTATCGCTCCAGCCTTTCTCATGTACGGAACCCAATCTGGATTTGTCATTGTAGTAACGAGAATGTCACCTTTCTCCAGTAACCTATCAGCTTCCTCAGTTGTTAGTACAACCTTGGCCTTACCAGCATATATTCCAGGGCTTGCTGGTAACCCTCTAATGACGACTGTACGTTCTTCAGTGACTGTCGGAGCTTCAGTAGGTGCAGCTTCCTCTTTGGCCTTAGTGCTCCAAACCGTTTCCGGCCTTGACTGAACTATGAATATAGATTCCGGAAACTCTAGATCCTTATCTATAGCCCACTCTATATCCTGTGGTTTACCTCCATAATGATTCTCGATTATTTTTGCCAGTTCAGCTAACTTTATTATTTCCTCGTCTGTTAAGCATGGAATGTTCTGCCTCTCTTCTGGAATTTCAGCGTGAATAGTCTCACCAGTTTCTGGATCCCTAATATACTCCACAGTCTTCTTAGCTATTCTCTTCTCAATAATCTTCATAGTTCTCTTATCCACTATGTAATCGTCTGGCGTAACAGCTCCCGAAACCACCGATTCACCTAAACCCCAATTCCCCTCTATAACTATTTGGTTAGGGTCTCCCGTAACAGGATTTATCGTGAACATCACTCCCGCAGCTTTGGCATTAACCATCTTTTGGATGCCTACGCTGATTAAGACATCTTCATGGCGGAATCCCTTCTGCGTTCTATAGAATATTGCTCTCGGAGTGAATAGGCTTGACCAGCACTTCTGAGTCTTCTTGATAACTTCATCTTCACCCTTAACATTCAAGTATGTTTCCTGTTGACCGGCAAATGATGCGTCTGGCAGATCTTCAGCTGTGGCGCTTGATCTAACAGCTACTGAGACTTCGAGTACGCCCATTCCTTCGCACAGCTTTCTGTAAGCCTCTCTTATAGCCTCGTCTATCTCCTTAACTATCTTAGTGGACTCAATAAGCTCCCTAATCTTCTTTGAAGCTACTTCATATTGTTGTGGATTATTGATGTCTGTTACACTCTCCTCAATAATTTTATAGATCTTCTCAGCTATCCCGGTCTCCGTTATGAATTTCTCGTAAGCAGCTGCTGTCACAGCAAATCCAGGCGGAACAGGTATTCCGGCCTGATACATCTCTCCAAGATTCGCGTTTTTACCTCCCACTAGAGGTATATCTTCCTTCTTTAATTCATCGAACCATAGGATCAACTTTTTCTCTGATTTTTCTTCACTCATATGATCACCTCCAATTAACCTGCTATCTTCTCAATTACTATGCGACATGGCACAGGCATTTTAGCCCTGCCTCTTTTTAATGCTTCCTTAGCCACATCAATCCCATCAGCATTAACTTCAACAACCATTATTGGCTGCTCAGACTTAACTCTGGCAGCCGTACCTATAGGTTTACCGAACGCCAATCTCATCCCATCCTGCAATCTGTCTGCGTGAGCTCCAAAAATCATTTTGTTCTCCCTCAAAATCACGTGAGGGTAAGGCAGAATTCTAAAGACGTAATTTTTACCTAATCTTCTCTGTAGAAAACGGTTTGTAGCGACTCTTCCAGCCTCTAGAGCCATATGTCTAATCTGAGCTGACTTTAGAGCGACAAGGGAAACTCTATAACTATATTCTTTTGATGGGTCGCCCATTGTGAATCTAGTTATCTTTGGGTTAGGGAATCCTTTAACATACTCTTTACGTGCGTAAGGTTGCCCCTTAACTTCTCTATAGTTTTTAGCTTTCACTTTACACTCACTTTTAACATAGTGGAAATTGATGTATCTTAAATCTTTTTCTAAAACTACTCACTCAAGCTTGATGGACTTCTTATTTCTAAACCATATTTTGGCAAGCTCATCATAATTATCAAAGACTTTTCTCATTATCGGTATATACATCTCTATCTCTTCATCACTCATATATTGGAATTGATATTCGCCAATGTAGGGAGATGGCTCCCCAATTCTAGTTATGAATTCGATATGCATTAATGGGTCCCCCTTAGTGATCGTTATGGGCGCTCTCTCATTGCTCAGATTTACGAGTTCCAAGGCTAGTCTCCCAAGGAAGCCGCTGTGAACTTTTGCAGCATTTAGAAATGATAGTCCCGCTCTACCGAAGCGGCTTTTGGCTGTTAAGTACGCTACACAGTTGGGCGGAGTGAACACGATCTCTTTCGAGATGAGGTTCCTATGTTCAAGGTACTGCAGAGTCACGTCTTCCTTAACTGTTAGTACGTAGCTATCGCCGTCTAGAAGTTTTGGGTCAAATGGATGTATGATCTTATATTCCTTTATCAGTTCTAGAAGCTTATCCTTTCCCAATATGCACATTTTCACTTCACCATGCTTTTTTAGAAGAAAAGTTAGTGTGCTCCATTTAAAGAATTAACTATTCCTACCCATTCAGTTTGCTAGCTGAGATGAGAACTAACCGCTCAAAATGGAAAACTCTTTCAGCTTTCACCTCTACTTTGAACTTGAGGCTCCGTAGTCTATTGACCGTTTCATCAATGTTGGAAAGTGATGATTGCACAATGAATATCTTCCCCCTTCTCTTCAAGTATTTAGGCGCCTCATCAATAAATGAATCTATTATTTCCCTGCCTGAAGATCCACCACTCCATGCTCTCTCTAACCATTCTCCTTCTCGACTCTGAATGGGTAAGTATGGTGGATTAAAAAGTATAGTGTCAAACAATCTATAAGGCCTAAATGGGCCAAAGAGATCTCCGCGAATAATGTGAATCTTGTTCTTTAAGCGGTTTTCCTGTACATTAATTAAAGCATTCTTCACAGCATAGGGATTTATATCTACAGCAATCACGGTACATCCCATATCCGCTGCATGAATAGCTAGTATTCCACATCCTGTTCCTAAATCTAGAACGAGCTCTCCTTTCTTTAATTCTATATTATCTAGCAGTAGATACGTATCTTCAGCGGGTTCATAGACCTCTCTATGAATCTTCAGCTTCAATTTACCGCAGGTTAAGTTTTTCCATTCTTTCGAGAAGCTCATCACTTAACATCCCTAAATCTTCAGGAGCTAAAGTTCTAACTCTACGATTCGAGAAAGATATGGAATCAGCTATCTTTCTAGCTTCGCTTTTCGCTACGCTTCTCTTGTTCATAAATGAGATTAAAGCATTACGAACTTTCCTATTTCTTTGTGTGAAGAGGACATTTACGAGTTCTTTGTAGAACTGATAATTCTTAACCTTGAATGGTGGCCTAACTGGCTTTATAATTACTATCCTAGAGTCAACCTTTGGTTGCGGATAAAAAGAGTTTCTAGGCACTTTATCCATACCTTTAACTTCAGCCCTATAGTAGACCATAACCGTCAATCTGCAGTAGTCTTTACTTCCCACTGGAGCATAAAGTCTCTTAGCGAACTCATCCTGTAACGTTAAAACTGCCACATTAAACTTTCGATCTAGAAGCCAGAAGATTAAGTTCGAGGATATGGAGTAGGGAGGTGTGGCAACAGCCTTATTGAAGTGTGGAGCGTCCACTTTTAAAATGTCGCCATGTATCAACTCTATATTAGGAATGTTCTTAAAACGTTTCTCCAAAAATCTAACCAGTCTTTTATCTATCTCTACAGCGATTATTTTTGAACATATCTTAACTAAACGTTCGGTGAGAAAACCGAAACCTGCACCCACCTCTAAGACCACATCCTCTTTCCTTAGAGCAGCATACTCGATCATCCTATCAAAGATGCTTTCATCTATCACAAAATTCTGTCCTATCCTCCTCATGGGATGAATGCCAGAGCTCCTTAATATCTGCTTAACTCTATCCCTCAAACAGGACATATTCATTCTGCACTAGTTTCTTTCAGTTGTAGCTTTCAACCTGGACGTGTAAACAAATGATATTTACTTTCTCCAGAAATCTCCTCAAGTATCCTCCTAACTAACAACTTAACTGGATTCGGGAGATTAACCCTTCTCTTAATATCTTCAAAATCCTTGAAGGGCTCCTTTTCCCTCTCCTCTATTATCTGCCACATATACTTCTTCCCAATTCCAGGTATAAGCTCTAAAGCATGCATTCTAGGCGTTATCGCCTGTGCAGTATTGAAGAAATTTACGAACCAATCTTCTCTTTCCTTAACTATTCTTTCAATAGCAACTGGAAGTTCCATCTGAGCGGCACTGGTGAGATCTTCATACCTTATTCTACCTATAATGTAAGTGATTTTACTCCTGAATTTTTTACCCACATAAATCCTTTCTTGAGGTTTAAGAACCTCTCCTTCCTTTACAGCTGCCTCTAAGAGTGTGAAGTACTCTTCACCGAGAGCCTGAACTATGGAGCCTGCTCTAAATCTACCGCGCATTCTAGGTCTGCCGTGAGGCAAAAAGTCAAGTACGTAAGCGTACTCTTCATATCTTTTCTCCATTCCCTCACCGCCGAAAAGGAGCGTTTAAGGAAGTTTGTTTCTTAAATAGACTTTATCTATATTTATTTAAAAAGTCTATTATGGACTTAAGCTTTGAGGCTTCTACTATCCTTCTACCACCCGCTAGAAAGGTTCTTAATTCATCGATACTTTTAGGCATACAATTCACTATTTCCACGGCTTCCTCCTCGGAAAGCTCATATTCCTCCACAAGCCTCTTAATAATTTCCTCAGCCGCTTCAGCATCAATCTTTGAGAATTTTCTCGTGTACTCCAAGGTTCTTCTCTGGAACTGATCTAGATTCTCCTCTCCGATAGACTCTAATATCTTGCGGGCTTGCGAAACAGCTAATAGACGACTCTCAATAACTTTATGAGGCAAATTCTCACCCTACATAAGGCTCTAAATGTTCAGGTCTTACAATTATTTCCTTTATGGATTTACCTATAGGCACATGGACAATATACGCTCTTCCTCTTCTCTTTTGGACGATCCCTACTTTACCATGATATCTACGATGAGGCATTCCCTTATGAACGGCTGAATCTATCTTAACAATAACCTTATCTCCAATGTTGAATTGTCTAAGAAGCTTAGTTACACTAAGTTTACCTCTCTCCCTAGGCTTCTTCCTAAGTAGAGAACGCGTGTTAGCTCTAAAACCTTGAGATTTACTCATTCTTATCCCTCTATAACATTTAAGACATCTAACTTCTCTATTTTAACCTCCCTACCCACAACTTCAGCCACATTAGGCTTTGTTCTACCTCCATCACCATTAATTAACTCCTTAATATAAAGACCGCCTTCCGACCTTATTATCATTTCTACTTTATTAGGCTTCAACTTCCTTACTTTAACCTCATATATTTGCTTTTCTCTTACTTTATCAGCCCTTCTATGTAACACTCTCGTAGGTGTTCTCTGAGTAATTCTCACTCCGTTTAACGTCTCCTTCACTTTCCTTAAATCTTCATCAGAGATCTCTCTATCGAACTTCGCTACAACTCTATAGACTTTCTGACTCTTTTCAAACTTCTTAATTCTTCTCACGGTTTCTCTATCAGAGAACTGTAGATCCAGAACCTCAACTTTACCCTTAGCGTACTCATTAATCTCTTTAGATAGAGACTCAAGATCTATAAACCTCTTCTTAGGCTCTTTAATCTCCAAGACGAATGGCCGTCCATTACCAAGCATTAAAACATCTCTATCCTCTCTTCCAGCAGCGTGTAGCTTCGCTTTCTTTCCTAATGTTGCTTCAAGAACCTTCTTGGAGATCAATTCCTCAACCGATTCCGGGTATAACTTTCCTGACCAGTTGCATCTTGGGCATCCTCTTCCTCTACATTCTCGACATACCCATCTTGATTGTGGAAGTCCTCTCTTCAGTTTTCTGTAGCGTCCATAAATAAATAAGGGATTAGGCTTCAAAGTCACCGTTTCTTTAAATGGATTTATCAAAATAACCATTTCAGGGCTCTTATAATCAACTCTCCTCCCTAAAATTTTAGATATTTTCTTACCTATCTCTCTACTGAGCTCATTACGGATGTTCTCACTGAATTTAACCTCAAACTCAGCCTTAAACTCGTCATCTCTCTCTTCAACTTCATTTGGAAGTTTCACACCCACTAGAAAAGTGTTAAACTCGAAACCCTCAACCTCCTTTAGAATAGCCTCAACTATATCATCTATAAGTTTGAAGCGCCCACCACATAGATAACAATCCCTGCTTTCCTCAACTTCTTTACCAAGCCTCCTAAGCACCGCCTTAGCTACTTTACTATCACCATTTATAGCTAATGCCTTCAGTAACGATAAACCGTAATCTTCATCCTTCCTCTCGTAAATTAACATATGTGCCTTCATGGCTAGAAGCGTTTTTAACGCTTCTCCTCGCTCACCGTTACTTAAGTCAGATCCTAAGAGGGCGAACTGTCTACCTAGACAGTTATCGCAGAGAGGATACTTCATAATCATCCTTTCAGCCTTCATTAACAGCTCCATTCCTTCCCCATCCCGATGACGCTTCAGAACCCTCTAAGTGGCAGTCCCTTCCCAAATGAAGGTAACCTTCTCCTCTTAAGGCTCTTCATCATCCTCTTCATCATTTCGTACTGCTTCAAGAGTTCCTTAACTTCAATCTCGCTTGTGCCGGATCCCCTAGCGATTCTCCTTATCCTTGAAGAACTCAAAATTTTAGGGTTTTCTCTCTCCTCAAGAGTCATGGATTGAATTATGGCCTTCCATCTTTCAATCTTCTTCTCGGCAGTATCTAGAATCTCCTCTGGAACCTCATAGGCGAATCCAGGTATCATCTTCAACAATTTACCGAAGGGCCCGACCTTCTTAATGGCTTCAAACTGGCTTAACATGTCCTCCAATGTGAATTTGCCGGAAATTATTGCCTTCATCTTTTTCTTCGGGATTTTAATCTCTGCCTCACGGATCTTCTCAACTAAACCCTTTATATCGCCTACTCCTAAAAGGCGGCCTACGAAGCGTGAAGGAATGAAGGGCTCTATATCCCCAATCTTCTCGCCTGTACCGATAAATTTGATAGGAGCACCGGTAGCTGCTACTGAAGATAAAGCTCCTCCTCCTCTAGCCGACCCGTCAAGCTTAGCAACAAATATGGAGCCTATAGGCGTAGCTTTATGGAACGCTTCAGCTTGCACAGCTGCCTGTTGACCTATAGTGCCATCAATAACGAGCATAACTTCATCTGGCTTTATAGTCTTTTCTAGCTGAATCATCTCCTCTATTAAGTCCTTCTCATTTCTATGGCGACCTGAAGTATCAACTATCACAATATCATAATTCCTAAATTTCTCCAAGCCTCTCTTAACGATCTCCACAGCATTCTTCGTGTCGCTTTCTCCATAAACAGGAACGTTTATTCTTTCTCCAAGCTGTTTCAATTGAGCCAAGGCTCCAGGCCTATACGTATCTGCGCATATAAGTGACGTTTTCAGTCCTCTCTTCTGAAAATATCTGGCTAGTTTGGCAGCTGAAGTCGTCTTTCCAGATCCCTGTACACCTACAAGCATAATTATGTTTCTGCCAGCCTTAAGCTTCAGACTGACCTCCTTCTCTCCCAAGATTCGGGTTAATTCCTCATACACGACTTTAAGTAGATGTTCCCTTCGAGATATTCCAGGTGGAACTTTCTCTTTTAGGGCTCTCTCTTCAATTCTTCTAGATAACTGTAAAACAAGATTAACGTTAACATCGGCTTGCAAAAGAGCTCTCTGAATGTCTATCACAAGCTCTTTAACTAGTTTTTCATCTACAACTGCAGAACCAATTATTTTTGTTATTGCCTTATGGAGTGACTCTCCAAGTTTTTCCAGAACCATTTATTCTCCTCAATCTCTCTTTTATCTTTCACCTTTAAATAAGTTTAAATGAGTTTTAAGAGCTTGTTTAAAAAACCAGTTAAAGATTTAAAAAATAATTGACGACTAATGGATAAAGAAGTTAGAGGTGCTTATATTTTTAGGATTTTGGGAAAATCGGCGTTAATAGTCATTATCCGCTCTTAACGTTCATTATTTTAATACGATCCTTTATGCTCCAGTACTCCACCTCTACTCCCGGACTTAATTTAGATGCTAATCCAGAATCTTCAGGTATTGGGGTTTCGATCACATTATAGTTCTCTAAATCCATTATCTGCACCGAGTTAGGCAGTACTGCAAGTACTTGTCCTGTCCGCTTATCTATTATTGGAACCTCCACTTGTGCATCAACAGGTTTAACGAAGCTTCTCTTCACACCATCGAAGACTCCTATAGCAACGACTCTCGCCTTAGCTGATCCATGCTTTCCTGGTTTAGATTTAGTCAAATCTACTATTCTGCAAGGTTCTTCATCGATGATTACGTAGCTGCCTACCTTCAATGATCCCACATCAACGGGTTTACTCATATGACACACCTAATAAACTCAGCTTCCTAATTATTCTAATTAATACCTTAAAAATATTTAAAGTGATTTATTTTCTATAGTCCTCCAATTTTTTCTTTTATGAAGGGTATGAGATCATGTAGTATGATTATGGCTATAACTGAGATAGCTATAACTAATCCTATAGGTTTACTTAAGAACATAAGCACATAACCCACATAGGGTACTCTTCCAATAACTTTACCAACAATGTCATCTTCAAGTATTATCCATCCGTCTATGGAGATGTTATTATCGCCTTTAGTTCTGAAGTAGTATGTCCCTCCTCTTAAGAACTTCTCTACTGCTCTGTGAGCTATCAGCTCATCTGGGTTTCCGGGACGATGAAACACTATGATGTCTCCATCAGGCCCTACATATATATATCTTCCATCGGCTACTCCCTTAACTATAATCAAATCTCCCACCTGCAAAGTTGGGATCATACTTCCTGAAACTACAACTTCTAATGGATACTCTGTTTGCAAGGTTACTTTCAAAATTTGAGGAATACTCAATGTTATTCCTATTATTATGAGCCAGATCAAGGCGTTCTTGAGTATGCTGGATTTTTCGTTCTTCAAGTTATGCCCTCTAACTTGCTTTTCTAGCTTTTCTTAACTTAGGAGTTAAATCGAATCTTAAAAGGTTACGGTATGAAAGAGGAAACAGGTAGGTTTTCATGGTTATTTAATTAGATCGGAAAGCTTAATCTTAAGCTTACATATTAAAGGTTAATGGTGATAGAAAATATCTATTGAACAGAAGATTAAGGTTAAAGTTTCAAGCGTTAAGGGTGTGAAGGATCCTGAAGGGCGTGAGGGTTACAGGATAGACTTCGTTGAGGTTAGGGAGAGACCTCCAGTAATCACTATGACGCCGCAGAATGTGCCTGAAGAGGTGGGGAAGGTTGTTGCTGAGATAAGTAAGGGTTTGCAGTATGTTATTCCTGGAGGGGCTAAGAGGGAGTATGAATTGCAGAAGATTACGCTTATTTTAACTGCTGAGGAACTTGAAGCTTTCGAGTTGAGGCCTTATCCGAATCAGCTTTATGAGATAATTATATCTAAGGGTTCTCTACTCTTTAAGGCTGTACAAAACTAAAACTTTTAATAATTCCAAATTACCTTTCTTCGTTTAAGAAGGAGATTAAGTGATGTCTTCGAGGAGAAAAGTGAGAGATAAATGGCGTAGTAAGGAATGGTATAAAGTACTCTCTCCCGAATATTTTGGGAAAGTAGAATTAGGCTTGATACCGGCTGATGATCCCTCTAAACTTATAGGGAGAGTTGTGGAGTCTACACTCTATGATCTCACAGGTGATTTTTCACATCAACATTTAAAATTAAAGTTTCAGATTCAGAGTGTTGATGGTAAGGTCGCCAATACGACTTTTAAGGGTCATGAATATTCCAGAGACTACTTAAGAAGTTTGGTGAGGAGGAGAACCAGCTTTATCGATGGCGTCTTTGATGTTACAACTAAAGATGGATATAGAGTAAGGGTCTTCGCTTGTGGGTTCACGTTAGTTAGGGTGAAATCGTCTCAGGAACGGGCTGTTCGGAAGATTATGAGTGATATAATTAAGAAGAAGGCTGAAGAATTGAATTTCGCTCAGTTTGTGCAGGAGATCGTGTTGGATAAGTTGGCGTCAGACATTTATAATGAAGCTAAAAAAGTGGTTCCCCTACGCCATGTAGGGATAAGGAAAACTAAACTGCTTTATCAACCGAAGCCTGAAGAGGCTTAAAAGTAGTTGGGAGATGACTGTTCCACTTCGAGATAAACGTAGGAGAGTGGCTAAGGAAGCTGCTTTTCTATTGTATTCGAGGGAAGAGCGAGAGTATAAGCAAGCTAAGATTAAGGCAGCTGAAATTTTAGGTGTTAAGGTGTACCCGAGCAATCGGGAGGTCGCTGATGAACTTGACAGATTAGCTGATGAGATTGAAGGGTCAAGTAGGCATTCGTTGCTGGTCGATATGCGGC
>CAZHYI010000002.1:0-21213 GCA_964536595.1 uncultured Candidatus Bathyarchaeia archaeon | reverse complement strand
TAATTCACTTCTCAGTTCCTTAATCTCTTCATGAGAAAATCTGTCTGGGGAGTACTTCTCCGCATCTACACCATTATAGACGACCCGTATCTTCTTCTCATCGTACCCTAATTGGACAAGATGATCCCTCATAGCGTAACTCACAGTAATTACCATCTCAGCGTTCTCAGCTCCCATTCTCTCTAGTCGCTTCACAGTATCTGATCCGTTTCCTCCCCGACCCTGCTCAGTGCTATGAAAATGGAAAACGAGCGGTTTACCTAAACCTTTACTGGATAGAATTCCTCCGATGCAACCAAGCCAGTCATGAGACACAATTAGATCAACCCTTCGTTTCTCCCTTCTCACAAGATCATTGATCAGTTTACTGGCTGAAAGCACATTGTAAAGGAATATGTCTCCAAAAAATTTTCTGCCCTCTTCAGACCAGCGTTGAACTTCATCGGGAATAAACATTGGTAAGAGTAGATTGATATTCATGTCCTCCACGATGGGGCGGTGAACTTCAACTCCTTTATACACGTCTCTCGTCAACGCGTTTTTTGTGTGGAGAGAGAAGACTGTGACGTCATGGCCCTTCTTAACGAACTCTCGTGTTACGTATTCAGCGTAGGTTCCAAGTCCACCTACAATGAATGGAGGAAACTCGTGAACAAAGAAAACTATTTCCATTCAGAAGTCTCCTATTATTCGCTAATGTCAAACGATATTTAACGCTTTCCTAAAGAATCAACTTGAAACTTTTACCTTTCTTTTCTTAAGCTCCATGATCCTCAACCTAATTATCTTTAGGAGTCTGCTTCGCAAGGCTTCCCCATCCATTCTTTCTTTAGGTAACTTATCGATTTGAGTAGCCAATTCCTCGTCTCCAATCACTTGAAGAATCCATCTTTGGAAGTCGCCCCTATAAAAATGAAATATAACGGATTCAACATTAACCCTCTTTAATGCAGAGTAAAACTCCTCCAAACTGCATGCTGTCACTTCGGTTGGATGTGCAAATCTAATGAAGAAATGGAAGCATCTTTCTCGAGGCAGTCTACGAAGAAAGAACCTATGTCTAATTTCTGGCCTACTGATTTCCAGTTGACATCTGGCCTTGAAATCCATTAGTATAGTGATGTAAGTGATGAATGACTCTATGGGATTTCCGTGAGGACTGAAGGTTTCATGAACCACGTTTGATGGGCCACCCTTCGTGCACATATAGTAAAAATGATCGCTTGTCTGTAAGTACCTCCAGATCTTAAGTAGAACCTGATCATCTATCTCTTTAACCAGTAGGCCTATCTCATTTACCAGATTAAAAGATGCCCATTGCTGCTGGTTTCCCAACCAAGCACTTATGTCACGTTCAACATCAGCCCAAGACACTGTCCTATCAGTAGGAACATCGATTTCCCCAACAGGTATGTGTCGCTTGGCGATTTCTGTTGGGGTGCTCCATGAAAGACTCCTCCATTTATAAACTTCCATTGGGAGCCACCTTAAGAATTCTAAAATTCCGCTTTCAGGCCAGTAGTGCTCCCCAAAAGTTTCATAATCCAAGAAAATAACTATTGTTTGGCCTGGTGTGGAGGAGAGCCACGCCGCATATTTATCAGCGGTTAAGGGCCACTGATCCCACTCTGTAGATGTGAATCGGAAACCTATATCGTCTGATAGTCTGTAATTGCGTAGGAGAACTTTGATATTGGAGCCTTTCGCCTTATAGAGAAAATTTGGGGATCTCCAACCTAAAATCCTTTCTGCACCTTCAGTTACGATCGCTCTAAATTTGAGTTGCTCAATCATCCCCGCTATATTATTATTGTATAGGCATTCAGTGTTCTCGAAGGTTTCTGGGCTGTAATGAAAAAGGTTTTTCATAAGTTCTCTATGCAATTCAACCTGATCAATGAATTCAGACTGATCATGAAGACTAACAAGTGAGTGATAGTAGGTTTGACCGAGAAACTCAACACATCCAGACTCAACCAGCTGCTTAAATGACTCAAGGAGATCAGGGTTCCACCTTTCGCACTGCTCAATGAAGACCCCGGAGAGGCTGAAGGAAACCTTAAATTTCCTTTTTTCCCTCTTGAAACGATCAATCTGCTCCAGAATAATTTTATTTGCGGGTATGTAACACTTCTCAGCGACACGGTTAAAGACAGCCCTATTAAGCCTATTATCAAAATAAAGTTCAAGTAAATCTTCCTTAGTGATTCTTGGTCGAGAAGTAACATCTAAATGTATATTACGGTTCAGCCTAAACGGCTGGTGAACCTCAAAGATCATGCAGATATCTGTCAAATGTACCCACTCAGACTCCCGTACACTTGAAGTTAAATGCGTATCTCACTTCTAAATGTTATTGAGGCTAAGTTTAAAATACAATCATTGAATAGGAATATAGGGCATTAAGCGGAAGAATAAAACGAAGAATCAAGAGTGAAACATAAGGAAAGCTAAGAGTGTTATGAGAGCTGAAATTAATGGTTGAGATCAGTGTCTTCATTCCCGTATATCGAGAGTCGAAGCTGACGTTTTCCTTATTGGAAAAGCTTATTCATCAAAAGGTGAATAAAGAGATCTTTGTTGTGGTGGATGAACCTACTAGAAAGTTTTTAGATGCTCTGAAGAAGTTTGAAGGAAGCGTGAGGTTTATAATTAATGGGAAACGGGTTGGAAAGGCTGAAGCGTTAAATAGGGCTGTCGAATCCTCTTCCGGTGAAATACTACTCTTCCTAGATTCTGATGTGGAGCTGTCCGATAACCCGGATTTTCTGAAGAAAATAATAGAGAGGATGAAGCGTACTGATTTTCTCGACCTAAAAAAGAGGGTTGTGAGAACATCATTTCTCTCGAAAATGACGTATTATGAGTATATTGGACTCAATATTGGCGCTTGGATAGTTATGAAGTATTTGAGGGGGTCCCCTGCAATTAATGGCTCCGCATTCGCGATAAGAAGAGAGGTTTTTACCAGGTTAGGAGGTTTTAGGAGAGTAGTAGCTGAGGATTTGGATATAGCTACAAGAGCCTTCTTAAGGAACTACCGCTTTGAGTATGCGGAGGATATTGAGGTTAGAAATTATGTGCATTCATCCTGGAGGGAATGGATAAAGCAGAGGAAGAGGTGGTCTCTTGGAACAGCATTATGGCTAAAGAAGTGGTATAGGGATTTACTGAAGAAGTTAGTTAAGAAGCCTCAATCATTCATTCCAGCCCTCTATTTTCTATACCCATCACTAGTATTGCTGGCGCTGAACCTTTTAGTCCCGAACACATGGTTCTATAAGCTGCTCTTCATGTCTCTACTCGTCTTAGCAATGAAGATCAATATTGCCTTGCCAATCTTAACATTATCAGCTGTAGGCGCCAACTTCCTCAAAAACTCGGTCATTTCACTCGTCAGCTTCATATCCTTCTCCCTGATCTTCACCTACTTCGCTAGGAAACTTAGATTTGAACTGAAGCTTCATGAACTCTTACCCTACTACTTCTTCTATTCATTCATATGGTTAATGATCACAATCATCAGCCTTATTCAAGTTGTAGTCTTCAATAAGAGTACGGTTGAAGACTGGAAGATCTAACCTCATTAACCCTACTTCACAGTAAAAAACTCATTTTTCGCCTTGAACAGTATCACCTGTAGTCTTTATTCTTTCCGGGTTTGTATATACGTTGAATCTTTTTCCTCTCGTAAACCCAATCAATGTTAAACCGACCGTTTCCGCTATTTTTACGCCTTTATCAGTCGGCGCAGAAAGAGAAACTATTATAGGAATACCGACATTTGCAGCCTTAACCACAATCTCAGAGGTGAGTCTCCCGGTTGTTGCTAAAATGCTCCTCTCAAAGGCTGCATCTTTCATTGCAGCTTCACCTACCACCTTGTCAACAGCATTATGCCTCCCCACATCCTCTGCGAAGGCGATCACACTTCCATCCTCGCCAAGTAAGGCTGAGGCGTGGGTCCCCCCACTAATCTTGAAAATATATGCTTGAGAGTTCAGTATCTTTGAGACTTCAATTATAGTTTGGAGAGGCAATTTGAATGTTGAGGTTCCTTTAACTCTCCCTATACCCATCCAGAGGTGGGGTGGAAGCTTGAAGGGTTTACCTCCACACTCTGTGAGGATGCGACGTACCCTGGAAAATCCCGGCTTACTCTTCCTTCTTAATAGAACATACACCTTTCCATTAGAGATGTCAAGAGACTTCACCTCTTCCAGCTTCTTGATCATTCCTTCCGTTAAGAGGTGTCCTAAAACCAACTCTTTAATCTTTGATGGCGAACATGAGAACTCCGCATAATGCTCACCGTTTATGTAGAGCTCCACCCAATCCTCCGTAGCGACCACATCTATTAACCGCTCAACAGAACCCTTAAGAAGACTGAACTTTAATATCTCATGCTCAACAGAAAGCGGTTTATCCTCATCTGACTTCCTTGACTCTATCGTCAAAATACGCTTCACACCTCAAACACTCATTAGAGAATAGAGGGAAGAGTAAGATATCCTTTTTCATTCATGAATGAAAGAAAGATCAAAAATATGGGTGTCTATCCGATTAATAAAATCCCCCTAACAGGACAGTTCTATACCTATAGTCATTATCCTCAGAGGCACTGTGCTAACAATAAACGAATATGGCAGGCTATATCACTTTCTACCGAATCTATACTTTCCTAAATTGCATGTATGCTCTTCTGAGTTCTTCTTTGTCTATGACTTCTCTTTTTTGCCGCCTTTTAGTTTTATGTACTCTCTTGGCATTCCGTTTCTCCGTAGCCAAGTATTGAACCAGCGTCTAAAGTAGCGTGGTCAAGAAAGTATTTTAACATAAAAAAGTATTTTAGGCAATCAAGAAAAAATAATTATGGGGATGTTTGATTTGCCAACAGCATTCGCCCTAATAAACGCTGAGATAGGCGCTGAAGAGGAAGTTCTGAAAGCCCTCAAGAAGATCGATGGAGTAGTTGAAGCTTACATTCTTTATGGAGTATACGACATAATAGCTAAGATAACAGCTGAATCGATGGAAAAGCTGAAGGAGATAGTTACATGGAACATAAGACGTCTAGACAAAGTCCGCTCCACACTCACAATGATCGTTGTGGAAGAATTACGTTAACAACTACATAATTAATAAGTCTGTTATATTTGGTTGATTGTCTTCTCTATATGGGTAGGGGAGAACGTAAATATGTTATAGCAGCCTTGAGAAGTCATCGTAAACCTCTCTTCTATGACCAATGAACAAAACTATAACCATCAGTTTCTCTCTATCAATCGTGTATATGGCGCGGTAATCTCCAATCCTAAGCCTATAGAAGGGTGAACCGTAAAGTCTTTCACCTTTATTCATCGGGTCATCCTCAAGCTCCTTCAACCGCCCCTTAATTCTTCTCCTCAGCTTCGAATCTATCTTCCTGAGGAAATCGGCGGCCTTAAGGTGTAGAAAGACACTGTACTTCAAGGTATATCCTCAAGCTTTACGAGAACTTCAGGTTTTTCCTTGGCTTCCCTACTCCGCTCAACAAGCATCTCATAGAACCTTCTTGTACGTTCACGCTCGCTGTAGAGAGCTATAATAGTCTTTATGGCGTCGCTGCGGCTTCTGAAGCGCCCTTCAGCAACCCACCTATCAATTTCCTCCACTAGTTTTTCGGGTATCCTTACTTGAACCTGAACCAAATGAATTCACCTAAGTAAACATAAACGTTTACAGTAATAAGTATTTCCCTGTTGATGTAAAGAAAACATAAAATGGGAGTTTTTGTCACAGTGTGACAAACTATTAGTCAGCTATAGAGGCGCTAAGCCATACAGCGGTTCACAAGCTTAATGTTTAAGTCTTTAGTTGCCAGCTTAACCAGCTTCTCAACCTCGCTTGTAAGTTTGTTCTATCCCTCCTCCTTATCATGGTACTCCTTAACCATGATTTTTATGTGGTTGGCTGTAGCTACTATAGCTGTTAATTGCTCTTCACTCACCTCTTTCATTAGTAACTCCCCTCCAACCAGCTGATCGTGAAGTCATGTTCAACTAGCGCCGTAACATCCGCATCTACCATAACCCGAGAGCCTACGACTTCACACATCAACTCATGGTTCTCCAAATCCGCCTTTGTATCCTTAATCAACTCGCTCGCCCCCTACAAAAGAAAGGTGCTAAAAAACTACGCAATAGATTCATTGCTTATCTCTCAGAAAAATCATATCTGAAGGAGGTGTAGAAAACAACTTGGCTTTTTCTGTTTTTTCTACAAAAAATGTAAAAAAGGTTAGTTATAGATGTAAACGTTCAGTAAGTGACCGAGCGCTTTATTGTGGAAAGAAAAAGGCGAAGAAATCATGTCTTAGATATACACTAGCAGGTACAAAATGTCCGTTCCTTGTCGGATCGAGAAAAGTAGTCAGCCTTTATGCGTCGCATCAGCAACTACAGAAGAGAATTTTGAGATTGAAATTATCTAGATCTTTCCTTTAGGTCGCCTTACATAAGACCACGATATATCTAATACTGCATCTTTTTATTAGAACCCTGATTTTAGGAAGATCCATTTTATGTTGTTTTACTTCGTTTTCAATTTCTTTAAGGCGGTTCTCTTCCTATCCACACCTTCCCGTAAAGGTTATGCACATCATGCCTATCAATCATAGTATTTTGGAATCTGCTCCTTCTTCACCCTTTCCCCCAGCAAACATGTTTTTCTCTTAAGACTTTAGGGTTTAGTTGCTTATTGGGGGATAGGGAGGAGATTTATAAGGTTTCGTTGTTTAATGCTGAGTTGAATGGTCTTACTTCATATAGGGATCGACGATACAGACTCTCCAAGGATGGGCTGCACAACTTACATAGCTGCCCTTCTAACTGAAAAATTGACTGTTTGTGGAGCTGAATTTATAGATTATCCAAGGCTTATCCGTCTAAACCCCAATGTGCCATGGAAGACTAGGGGTAATGGAGCTGTAGCCTTAAGCATAAGCTGCCCTAAAGATAAAATCGATAGAATAAAAAGAGTTGTATTGGAGGTCGTGGAGAAGAACTCCGATCTAGAGTATCCGAGAACTGATCCAAGCGTAGTCTTCCTAGAAGGGAATGTTCCGAATGACCTAACCTTATTTGCGAAGATGGCTATAACTGGAGTCGTAGAGAAGAAGTTAGCCTTCAAACTGGCTGAAAAATACAATGCTGAAACTCATTTTTTCGATGGAGACAGAGGCGTCATCGGAGGATTAGCAGCTATAGGTGAAACCCTACTTAACGATCATACATTTGAGTTATTAGCCTATAGAACTCCGGAAAATAGAGGCTCACTAAGAAGAGTGGACGAAAACTCAGTCTTCGAAATGGATAAGGCAACATACCCCGAAACATTCAACAATATAGATTATGAAAGGAGAAGGGTTCTCATCACCCCCAGGGGACCTGATCCAGTCCTATGGGGGGTTAGAGGTGAAAGTCCTGAAGCTGTGAGGAAGGCTCATAACCTTCTAATATCTCATGAGCCTATTGAGAGATGGGTAATTTTCGTGACAAATCAAGCTACGGATGACCATCTCAAGTATAAAAGCTCAATTAGTGAAGTTAAACCTCATCATCCAGTGATTCTTGAGGGAGAAGTCTCAGCCAACCCAAAAATGATTACTGGTAGACATGTGATATTTCAGTTGAAGGATGAAACAGGAGTCATAGATTGCGCTGCGTATGAGCCTACAGGAATATTAAGGAAGGTAGCGGGAAGATTGATTGTTGGTGATTCGGTTAGGGTTATGGGCAGCGTTCGTCCATCATCTATTGATAGGCCTTTAACGATAAATCTGGAGAAGATGGAAATATTGGAGTTGAAGCCTAAGGTTCTCTATGTGAACCCGGTGTGTCCTAAATGTAACTCCCGAATGGAATCTATGGGTAAGGGTAAAGGCTATAGATGTAGGAAATGCAACTTTAAGTCTAGAGAGGCTACTAAAGAGCGTATTTTAATGAGTAGAGACTTGAAGCCGGGTCTTTACATATCTCCTCCCAGATCACAGAGGCACCTCACTAAACCCTTCGTTAGATATGGAAGGGAAAAGCGTACACGAAACCTTAAGATGGTTGATTGCTGGCATCAACCCTAAATCTTAATTCTCTTTATAAGCCTCATCACGAAATCGAATACCGCTTTACCCGCTTCATAATCCGCTGCTAAACCCTTAGTCACACCAAGAACACAGAGCCCATCCGTCCCCTTAATCTTTGAGAGACCTAAAAGTAGACCTGTAGCCCCTATGATTCTTCCCCTAACATAAGTTTCAGCCTCATCATCCCTAAATTTATCGATTAAGCTTGCATCGGTAGCTGCGAGATAAATCTTCTTTTTTGGGTTTGGGTTGGGAAATCCGCCCATAGTTATAACTAACTGACACCCATTTTCAATAGCTAAGTCTAGAGCCATACTGCACATTTGGTAGTGAGCCTTCAAATATTCAGCTGATGGTTGTGCATCCCCGGTAAGTATTATTATGTCTCTATCAAGAGTTTTCGAGTAGTAGAAACTATATTTAGGGAGCCTAATTATGCCTGTGTTATTCACGATGACGTAGTCTGGCAGGTATGGTGAGTGTAATTCAGCGAAGAGTTTAGCTTCAGACGTCTGGATTAGTTGGTTGGCTGAGATTAACCCTACAGCTCCAAAACCTGTTAAACCGGCTATGAAGAGGGGATTACTTAATTCTGGATGGGAAAGTACGTTTAAGATAGGTCTATCCGTTATCTACACCTCACTGAAACCTTAAGTTGAGAGTACCGCTCCACCTCTCCTTGGATCCGAACCTCCATAAATTTTTCCATTTTCCCTATCTATAAGGATTGCTTGAACAGCTGCGAAGGGAGCATAGCTCTGCGGAAAGCGACATATAGATTCTCCCATCTCCCTAAGTTTTGAGCATATATATTCTGGGATTCTGGCTGAAAGATCTATTATTTCGCTTGTACAAGAGATTCGTGGGGCAGATACAGCCTCCATAGGTCTCATTCCGTGATCTATAACATTTATTATTGTCTGAGCCAGAGCATCGACTATCCTACCTCCACCCGGAGCTCCCAGAACAAGGAACGGTTCACCATCCCTATAAACTATTGTCGGCGCCATCTGAGTAACCCTCCTCTTCCCTGGAGCGATAGAGTTTGGATGGTTAGGGATCGGATCAAAATTACACATGGCATTATTGTATAGGAATCCTAGTCCAGGCGTGACTACTCCTGAACAGTAACCCAGAGTGTGGGTTAAGGAAGCCACATTACCTTCACAATCCACTACGCATATGTGGGTTGTTGAGGGATGTTCAGGCCTTGTAAACCTTGGAATCTCAATCTTTTCTCCAGACTCTACTTTTTCTCTCCATGCTTCAGCCCACTCTTTAGAAATAATCTTACTGGTTGGGACATCAACGAATTCTGGGTCACCAATGTATATTGCTCTATCATAATGACTTGCTCTCATAGCCATCGCGAGTATATGTATGTACTCAGCAATATCTGATCCTAAACCTACCCAGTCGTAACTTTGAAGGTCGTATCCCTCAAGAATGTTTAGGATTTCAAGAAGCGTCACGCCTCCTCCAGGCGCTGGAATAGAGGTTATCTCAAAACCTCTATAGGTGGTTCTGAGTGGATCTATCACATTAAGTTTGAAGTCAGTTAGGTCGCTGTAGGTTATGAATCCATCATTCAACTCGAAGTCTTTAGATATCTTTTCAGCTACTTCACCATTATAGAATACTTCGGGGCCTTCTTCACTTATCTTTGTGAGGGTTTCAGCCATATCCTTCTGAATTAGAATGTCTCCGACATCATAGAGCCTCCCATTCTTGGTGTAGATCTTCCTTGAGGCTTCAGTGGCTTTAAGCCTCATCAGGAAGCTCACTCTTCGTGGTGGTAAAGGCTTACTTCTCCACCCCTCAGCCAACTCCTTATAGACTTTGAACCCCTCTTTAGCAAGCTTTATGGCGGGTTTTATAGCCGATTTCCAACTTATCGTTCCAAACCTTACTAATGCCTCGTAGAGCCCAGCGACCGTTCCAGGCACCATCACTGATTGGTATCCTATATCATTCACGTCTCCCTCGATAAGGTAACCGAATCCATCTCTGAATTGAAGAATTACCTTGTCAGTCCACATATCGGGCCTAACCTTTGATCCAGCTCGAGCATGGAACTCTATGACTTTCTGTTCTCCACTCTTGGCCATATATAGGTTGATCTGCCCGAAACCTCCTATTCCACACATTGTTGGGTCAACTACACCCTGTATGAAGGCTGCAGTTACAGCTGCGTCAATAGCGTTACCGCCCTTCCTTAGAACATTCACTCCGCCCTCAGCGGCTATCGGTTGAGGACATACAACCATACCCTTCAAAGAACTCACCAAACCACAATAGGATGCTTTTCTATTTGAACTGATTTAAAATAGATTGGAAAGGAAATAAAGCTTAGGGTGATAGTTTCTTAATGAATATTGCTAAGGGTATGGTGAGTGCGTAGGCTAAGGCTGCTCCATAAAATGGTGAAGTGGGGCTTACATACTCCCATAGGGAGGATCCAAGTAAAGGCCCTATAAAGAAGCCAACTCTGAAGCCTGTGCTTCTGATGGCGGAAGCTAATCCCCATTGAGAACTTGGAAGTGACTCTAGAAGGAGACTGATTGATGTCGGCCAAGTCATGCTCCAAAAGGCGAATTGAGCCATATAGAGGAGGTATAGTACTGGTAAATCCTTAAAGAATGGGAAGACGAATATTGTTAGTGGTGCCCCTAACGCACCTATCAGAAGAATGTTTTTACTTCCGACTTTACTTGCAAGTACACCCGCGATTGGTTGTGTTGCAATAACAGCTAATCCATAAGTTATGGATAGGAATATGCCTAGTTCAGTCCTATTTAAGAGGAGCTTTTCTGTTAAGTAAAATGGCACTACTGGATAGAGCATTCCTCTGGCTGTACCGAAGAATAGAGAGATCAGCGTATGACAAATAATAATGAACTTATATTTTCCGAAATTGAATTGCCCATCAAACCTTCTGGAACTTACTATCGAGCGCTTCTCAGCTTTTGGTTCTCTAATCCTCAATGAGGCAATCAGTGACGCTAGAGACATCACAGCCGCGAAGTAGAATATTTCGTTCCAACCATACATGTCTGCTAGATAACCTGAAATTGCAGGTCCGAAGAGCCCGCCTATAGGCCAAGCTAAATTCATGAGGCTATATGTCATAGCTCTCTTTTTAACGTGGGTGTAGTCGGCCACTAAAGCCATTCTGGCAGGAAGGAAGATTGAGAGTGAGGCTGAGGTTAATATAGTGATCGGGATGGTTTCCATCCAGTTTGAGGTTAAAGAATAGAATATTGCTCCGGAAGATAGTATCGTACTGAACATAATGACTTTTCTTCTACCATATCTATCTGTAAATATGCCGCTTAGAACCATCATCACTGCTGAGAAGGCTCCTGCAATGGTGAAGACAGCTCCCACATCCACTACGGTTGCTCCTAAAGACTGTATGAAGAGTGGAAGTAACGCATTAACAGTTTCTGAAGAGAGAGTTAACGCTAGATTAACCGTAAATAATAATACTAGAGTGTAGTCCCTATCTGACTTCAACAATTCTCTTCTGCCCTTCTCACTTACCTAGAAGAACTTTTATGGAGGCTAATATTAACCTTCCCCCTCAGCAACGCCGCATGTAACCAAGAGAGAGAATTCGTTGGTTACAGAAGATTCACTAACAATGGAGCACTCTAAAATATTATGGAGGGAAACGCCATCTATAAATGTGAAGGGAGAATTAAGAACGCTCTAAAGATTCTAGATGAATTAGCCGAAAAGAGGATTCTAATTGGTGAATTAGATCCTACCATACTATGCGGAATCGAACTTTTCACTATAAATGGAAATTCTATACTCTCCTCAATAATAAGGTACATCAACATGTTAACCAAATGGAAGCGTGAATTTTCAAAAATTGAAAAATTGAGTGAAAAGTCGGAAAGCAAGAATTAATTTACACATCTAAACTTTTTCACTCATCTTCTTCAGTATGGTGAGGGCTGAAAGTATCAGCTCAATCCTGCTCAATTGTATAACCTCATCATTAAACATGTATTCCCTATACTTCTCAAGTAGGCCTCTAAACATCTTTTTCCAGCCCATATAATAAGCTGTAATCAATGCGATCAATGTCAATACAGATACTATATGAGGTCTCTCTATACTGAGTTCAACTATTTTGCTCAGTTTTCTATGCTGATCTATAGGGTCGGGCGAATGAATGTACTGTGAGATATACTCAGATAACGCCTCGATCTCCTCTGACTTCTTCTCCAATCTATATCTGAACACTATATACCCTTCAATCTCCCTTTCAAGGCTCTCAGTACTTAATTCCGGGTAAAGCATCTTTAGAATCACTGTGTGTAGGAAAGTATTGCATAGGAGGAGAATCTTTCTTATTTTTGAAGATTTAATTTTCGGTCGTTGATTAGAGGCAAGTAAACCTTCCAGGTAGAGTGGGTGGGAGTAATACTCCAAACTTTTGCATAATTCTGTTTTGTCATTGAGAATATTCCTTAAGAGATCGTTAAATTCTGGGAATTGAACTATTTTCTGCATAGTGAAGAACCATCTTTTATCAGTTAAGGAGGCCTCCACGTTGAAAAGCCTCATAGCATGCTCAGTAAATGAATATGCCGTCTTTAATCTACCACTCTTGGGATCCCGATCTTTGAATTCCTCAATTAAACCTTTATGTTTAAGACTCAGTAATTTCCGTATGAAAGTAGTGTTGCTTCCACCCACCATCCTTCTCAATTCTGTTCTGAATATGACTCCCTTCGACTCCTTTATAGCTTCAATAATCTTCTTCTCGTAAGAGGAAAGTTGAGATATTGTAGGAGTTAAGTATTCCTCTCTCATCCTTCACACCGTAACAAAATACTCCCAGTATTATGTAGTAACAGTATAGATTCTTAGAACTTCTGTAACCGTCATTAAGTCTTCATTAGTTACAGAAGAACAAATGATAAAACCACCGACATCTTTTATGCGGCTCTTTACACGAGAAAAATAAATAGGGAGATTAGAGACTTTATTATCCTGCCGCGGTGACAGAGTGGAAATGTGCTGGCCTCGAGATCTAGTTTGAGAAGGGGCTTAGACGTGCCAGCCAGTGGCCTTCGGGCCACAGGGGTTCGAATCCCCTCCGCGGCGCTAAATCTATAATAGACTGAAAAATCATTTTATACATTCATAACCTACTTTTTTGTGAAGGAGTTTGTGTTTATAGATGCGTCAGATGCGTAAGGGTGCGGTGCAGATAAGGTTTGAGATATTGGAGTTTCTGTACTACTCTTCAGCTCCTCAACTCCGCACCTACATTTGGCGTAGGGCAACTTCTCTTTCTTACGATGATTTTTTGAAGCATCTCCTATTCCTTGAGAAGGCGGGATTGGTGAAGGATTCAGGAGATGGGAGATATAAATTAACTCCTAAAGGGAGGAAGATATATGAGAACCTTCGTAATTCCCTACCATCAATCTTATAGCTTATTCATCTTTGGTGAATCATGTTTATTTAAACTCATTAGAAAGGTAAAGGTGTTGAGGTAGATGGGAAAAGAGAAAGAGAGGGATGAGCAACACTATCCCTTGAGAACCTTCCATGAATTCTTAGAGGAGCTGGATAGGGAGTGGGACAGGTTCAGAACAGGCTCCATAATAGGAGTAGTTCTCTCAATAACTCTACTCATATTCATAATACGCTTCTTCCTCTTTCAAATTCTCTTAAGACCGAGAGCTCTACTGGATATGCTATTCCTACTGATAATTATTGGTCTTCTACTATACTCCATATATTCCTTCATCGAGCAACATAAATTCTTCAAAAGGTGGGAGCGGAGAATAGGTCTACTACTCCATCTAGAGGAAACCATGCTGAAGGAAGCGTTAGAGGAACCCTCCGAAGAATAGCTACTCTCCATCGTTAAAAACGAAAGTAGGAAAAGGGAGAATTATTAAAGATAGACTGAGATGGTTGAGTATCTAGATATAGTTGATGATGACGACGTTTCAATCGGGAAAGCGTCAAGGGAAGAATGTCATAAGCGAAAGTTACTCCATAGGTCAGTCTACATCTTTCTCTTCAATAAAGACCGTAAACTGCTCCTACAGAAGAGATCTATGTCCAAAGACCTCTATCCTGGATATTATACAGCCTCTGCCTCGGGACATGTAAATTATGGAGAAAGCTATGAAGAGGCAGCACGGAGAGAGCTGCAAGAGGAGTTAGGAATTAAAGCCCCATTAATCTTTCTAGGGAAGTTTAGAACTGTTTGTGAGGAGGAGAATGAAATCAGTGCCCTGTACTTATGCTTCTTCAATGGAGATCTAAAAGTGAACAGAGATGAGATTACTGAGGTGAAGTTTGAGGGTTTAGAAGAGATCCGAGAGGATATAACACTCAAAAGGAAGCGTTTTGCTCCTGGATTTATAGAGGCCTTCAATTTCTTTGAGAAAAAACTAGAAAAGTATGGTAATGGCCTTTATAGAATGGGGCTTAATGAAGAGTAAAATCCGAAGATTCACGATACGCATAATTCTGTTCTCTCTAACTTTTACCCTATATCTCCACTCAATACTTGGATCCACCCAGTCTACTATAGGCACGATGGATATTGAGGCTACCTCCGACGCCTATGTTCTATCAGATTTTTGGGAGCACACGAATTTCGGTTCAGGTGAAGTATTGATTGTGGGTAACAATCTTCTCGAACCCTTATTACCAGCCAAGAAAGCCCTCATATACCTAAAGTTTGATCTTTCAGAAATTAAAGATTCAGAAGCCATCATAAATGCATCATTAATTTTAAGAGCCATGTTAGTCTCCAACGAGAACTCCCTATGTGTGCACCTCTCAAATGAGAGTGGATGGGATGAATGGTCTATCTCCTGGAGTAACAGTCCAAAATTTGACCCTACACCGATCTCTTGCATAAAGGCTTCATTAAGCAATAAGGAGTACAGGTGGGATGTTACAGAAGTCGTATTGCCCTTACTGAAACAGCAGAGTTCGAAAGTAACATTTGTTATAGAGAGCCTAAATAAAGGGGAGGTGCACTTCTACTCTAGAGAGACACCTTACGGTCCTAAATTAAGGTTTTACTTAGAGATTAAAAGACATGATTCTATAGCTGCACTGACCTATCTTTCTGGAGCAGCGGTGGCAATAGGGATTTTAATTCTCTATCTCTACAGGAAAAGAGGTTGAGGCTCTTCCTTCTCAAAAGGTAAGGTAGACATTTATTTATATGAATGTCGATCTAAAATCCTTAAGGCGTGATTGAGTTGGGCGTTTATGAGGATTTAGGTGTTAAGACTATTATCAATGCTATGGGGACCATCACCTACATCGGTGGCTCGATAGTTCACCCAAAAGTTATGAAGGCTATGGAGGAAGCCTCAAGAAACTTCGTTAATATGGAGGAGCTTATAGAGAAGGCGGGGGACTACATTGCTGAAGTGACGGGGGCTGAAGCTGGCTTAGTGACTGCTGGATGCTATGCAGCGTTAGTTGTGGGGACCGCTGCATGCATAATGAAGGGAACCGAACTGGAGAATATTGATACGCATCCTTTGCATCACTACCCGGAGTCTGATAAGTGGATAGAGCTTATCCAGATGCTACCTGACGCTGAGGGGCTCAGAAACAAAATAATTGTTCAGAGAGGACATTACACAACTTATGAGCATGCCTATAGAGTAGCAGGTGGTAAACTAGTTAAAGTCGGGAGTGAAGATTCATGCTCTATTTCGGAAATAGAGGAAGCTATAGATGAGAATACAGCGGCTATAGCCCATACGGTAGCTAGAGAGTCTAAAGGCGTTCCATTGAAGAATGTGATTGCATTAGGAAAGAAGTATGATGTTCCAGTCATAGTTGACGCTGCGGCTGAGCTTCCTCCAAGAGAGAACCTTAAGAAATTCATTAGTGTGGGTGCAGACCTAGTTGCTTTCAGCGGCGGAAAGGCCATTAGAGGCCCAAATGACACAGGTTTTCTATGCGGACGGAAAGATTTGATTAAGCTTGCTGCTGTTCAAGCCTTTCCTTACCATGGGATAGGGCGTATAGCTAAGGTTGATAGGACGCAGATTGTTGGTTTAATAACTGCTTTGAAGCTGTATTTGGAGATGGATGAGGAGGAAGAGTATAGAGGCTGGAGAAGAAAGGCTGACTATATACTTAATGGTTTAGTTGGGAACCCGATGGTTAAGGATGCATGTGTTAGAGATCGAAGTGAGACTTGCAGAATCCCCTACTGCCGCGTGAAACTTAACATAGAGAAGCTCGGTGTGGACTCCAAGGAGTTTGCTTACCGACTCAGGGAAGGCGACCCTTCAGTTTGGGTTCTATTCGAAGAGCCTGACACACTGATAATTAATCCTAGCGAACTGCTTGATGGTGAAGAGGAGATCGTTGTTTCATCAATTAGGAATCTACTCTCCTCATTACAGTAGGTCCCTAGGAGTTAAGTTTAAATTTTGCATTACGTTGAAGATTAGAGGAAAAGGAGAGGAAGAAATTGAAGACTAAGTGTTTCCTATGTGAGAGGGAGGTCGACACAAAGAAGAGCAATGTGTATGTTGCTGTGAGATGGTACTTTAAGGAAGCGCTTGCCATGAACAATATTAATTTGGAGAAGGAGATTCCGAGAGTAACCCACATATGCGCTAAGTGCTGGAAGAACGCCCTTAAGAAGAAACCTAATGCTGAGAATTGGTATTGGCTCTTCAATAAGGAAATTTAAACTCTAACCCTAAAATTTTCAGTTTTTAAAGGAAACCAGGCACCACATCAATTTCTTTTTCTATTCGGATTATGGCGCAAAGCATCATTCTAGCTGGACCAGGATTAACAATTACAGTCTCATTAATTTTATCTATCCCAGGCGCCTCGTGAACATGACCACAAATTACGCATAAGGGATGCTTCTCCTCTATGAAGCGCCTCACGCTTAAGCTGCCTATATGGGTGCCCAAATAAGCTAAATCAACCTTAGTATTCTTTGGAGGAACGTGCGAGACCAATATAAATTTCGCGTTTTCCTCTTGATTTAAGCTTCTATCCAGAACGTTCCTGATGCCCTCCTCCCTCATCTCGAAAAGTGTGTAGAATGGGCTGGTTAAGGCACCGCCTACGCCCATAAAAACTAAATCCTCAATCTTAAATTTTCTCCCGTGTAGACAGATTATGTCTTCCCATTCAACATAAGCTAGGGATGGAGGATCGCAGTTTCCAGGCACATAGAGAATGGTGGCTTTGGAGGGTTTCAGAATATCCAGCAATTCCCGCGCCGTCTTTAGGTTTCCAAAGTGTGTTATGTCTCCCGCTAAAACTATTAAGTCAACTTTCTCCTCTAAAGCTTTATCTAGTGCCCTCTTAAATGATGGGCGGTGACCGTGAAAATCAGCTAAAGCTAAAATCTTCAATCCTTATCCTCCGAGCAGAAACGGCAAGATTAAGCCTCACTTATATTTATTTCCTACCATAATTTTTTAGTTTCGAAATGCAACTATGGAAAATCTGAAATTTTCCCAGAATAATCTGTTAGAGCGATGATTAGGATAATTGGTTCAGGTAGACCAGTAAAATTAATTGTCGGTGGATTACATGGAGCTGAAGGGGAAGTAACAGAGAAGATTCTGTTTAACATCCCATTTAAAGTTAGAGCGGGAACCGTAGTTCTCTCAAATTTAAGTTTGAGGAGCAGATATATCAGTACCCTAAAGCCTCAATATTATGAGACTGAGGTTGGACGTAAACTAATACATCTGATTGATACATTCTCTCCAGAGATCTATCTTGAGATTCATACCTACAGAAAGCACCGTATATCCCAACTGCTAGATCCAGAAAGAGAGAGGAAGATCGGCGTTCCTCCACTGGTAGAGCTTGAAGAAGGAATACTTTTAGGCTCCATACCGCCCCAATTAAGAGCTAAAAAGTTCAGAAGAGGAGATCTATGCTTAACACTTGAGTTTCCCAGTGATATTAAATTGCATGATCCTGCTCTCAAAAGGATAATTCAAACTGTCACTTTATCTCGCAGTGGGATAGAGGTCTTAGATAGGCTGCGATCTATGTATCCTAAGCCTGTAAGGAGAGCCATAAAGCTATATGAGGAATGGAATTTAGGTTTCAGAGAGGGGATTTAGGACACTCTTTTAATGTGTTTTCCGTATCCAGCTTTCCCGACAACTTCACGATTCTCCACCACTACTTCTCCTCTAACCATCGTCAAGACAGGTAGAGCCTTAAGTTCAAAACCCTCATAGGGCGACCAGCCGCACTTCATCGTTAGGCTCTCAGGAGTAACCTTCATCTTGAGATTGAAGTCAACGATCACTAAATCGGCGTCTGAACCTACCGCTATGGTTCCTTTTCTTGGGTAAACCCTATATATTTTAGCTGGGTTCTCACAGAACATCTTAATTAAGCATTCAAGACTTAATTTTCCCTCCTTAACGGCACTAAGCATTAACGGAAGTGAAGTCTCAACTCCTGGCACCCCGTTAGGTGCCTTCCATATATCCTCTATGCCCGCCTCCTTCTGCTCCTTAGTGTAGGGTGCATGGTCAGAGCCTAAAACATCTATATAGCCACACCTCACAAGCTCCCAGAGTTTAGCGACTTCATCTCTACTTCTCACGGGAGGAGCGAACTTACACCATGGTCCTTTTTTCTTCAGATCTTCATCTGTTAGGAAGAGATATTGGGGGCCAGTCTCAGCGTATACTTTATAGCCTTCTCTCTTCGCCTTCAAAATTTCTAAGGCTGCCTCGGGGAGACTTACATGGGCGATTAAGCCTCTTGATCCCGACTCCTTAAGCAGAAAGACTACTCTCTTTACAGCCTCAATCTCTGCTAAAGGCGTTCTCCACTCTACGTGGGATGCGTAGTCTCTTCGTCCTTCCTTCTGAAGTAATTTCCTATTCTTCTCAAGTATGGAGTGGTTCTCAGCATGGATTATTGGCAAAGCATCTATCTGAGCCATGCCGCTTAACGCATAGAGAAGTTCACCGTCACTTATCGGTGGCCAGTAAGGACCTGAAGTAGTCATGAAGGTTTTTAGTGCTAAAACACCTTCCCTCCATAGTTCCTGAATCTCCTTAATAGTTGTCTTCGGCATGAATCCTCCATGGAAGCCGTAATCCACGTAGGATTTACCTTTCCAAACTTCAGTTTCAAGATTTAAGGCTTCAAGATTAACTATTGGGGGGCGTAGATTAGGCTGATTGATAATCATGGTTACTCCTCCAATCGCGGCGGCTTGTGTGTCGGTGACTATGTCGGATGCTGAATTGAAGATCGCCTTATCCTCGCTCTCCCAGGGCTCCCTTATATGGACATGACCATCTATAGCTCCCGGAATTAGGACTTTCCCTTCAGCATCTATAACTTTATCTGCGGGTGGGAGATGCTGCTCTTTACCCAGAGCCACGATTATGCCTTCATCTATGGCTACTCCACCCTCAAAGCTTATCCCGCTACAGAATACTTTAGCGTTCTTAATTACAGTATCAACCCTCTTCAAACCTTCTTTCACCCTACAATCTTTTTTAGCTGATTAAGGTGTTAAGCCTTTTTCTGTTAGAGAAAATATTTAAGAGTCTTTCTGTTACACTCACTTTTGTGGCCTAATATGGAAACCGCTCAGACCTACGATAAGCGTTTGGTCCATATCATTCTTGTGTTAGTTCTTATCGGAATCATTATGGGCGGCTCCTTCATACTGATCTATACCGATCTGGTAAATGAGCGGGCTCAACTGGAGAGTAGACTGAAAAGCATCCAAGTTGAACTGAACTCTCTGAAGTTGGAGGTTTCTGGACTTAAAGAACTTCTAAGTAACTCAACTGTAGCGTACTCAAACGTTACCGACTTAACAGCCGCTTGGATTTATAACTTGACGAAATATTCGGTTGTATCAATCACAGTGAAGGTTATGACACCTTTCGGCGTATCTAGAGCTGAAGGCACAGGCTTCGTTTATGATAAGGAGGGCCATATAATCACGAATAATCATGTCGTTGAGAATGTTGCTGAGAATAATGGGATAATTAGGGTTGCCTTCCTTGATGGAACAATAGTTGAGGCAGAGCTTGTCGGGAGAGACCCCTACAGCGATTTAGCTGTATTACGTGTAGATCTAACCCCCGAGAAACTTCATCCCCTAACTTTAGGGAACTCTTCAAAACTTAAGGTCGGCGAACCAGTTTATGCTGTCGGGAACCCCTTCGGCCTTTCAGGATCTATAACTCAGGGAATAATAAGTCAACTGGGTAGAATGTTACAGGTTAAAGGTGGATACTCAATAATCGACGTGATCCAGATAGATGCAGCGATAAACCCCGGAAACTCTGGAGGACCACTCCTAAACCGATTCGGCGAAGTAATCGGCGTAAACACCGCAATATATACCTACACGGGAACATTCTCGGGTGTAGGGTTCGCTGTACCCTCCAACTTAGTTCAAAGAGTAGTTCCAGCTCTAATCGCTAATGGAACCTATAAGCACCCATGGATAGGCATAGCCGGCCTAGATGTAACTCCCGAAATAGCTCAAGCCTTAGGCCTTAAGGAGGTTAAGGGCTTCCTGATAACCTCAGTTATGCCAGACAGCCCAGCAGAGAAGGCGGGCTTAAGGGGATGTAACCGTACCGTAACTGTTGAAGGTGAAGAAGTGCCTGTTGGAGGAGACGTGATTGTAGCTGTTGACGGTAGACCCGTTGATCGCATGAATGATCTACTCGTATATCTGGAGAGATACAGGAAGGTAGGCGATAAAATAACACTTACCATACTACGTGGAAATGAGAAGCTGGATAAAGAGTTAGTTCTTGGAGAAAGACCCCCATAAACCAGCTTCTTAGATCCGATGAAATATTAACTCACCAACTCTCTTTCTAAAGCATAAACACTCTCAGTAACAATAAGGTGCCTAACGCCAAAACACAAAAAATTATAGGGGGGTCTATAGGTTACGCAACAAAAACAACATAAAATTGACCAATTGAGAAAGGCTTAAGATAGCTTCTTTTATCCGTTTCAGCCTTAAATTAATTATAAAAGCCTAATAAACTAAACTTTAGGGTGGTGAAGGAAAATTTATGATTTAATCATCA
>CAZHYI010000001.1:0-25191 GCA_964536595.1 uncultured Candidatus Bathyarchaeia archaeon | reverse complement strand
CGGGGCTTCTTTTCCATACACATGATTACTACTCGGAAGTCCTTTATATATTGCGTAAGCTTCCGTATTCCTCTTCTGAAGGTTTCAGTCTCCGTATATTTTGAGTAGCCTCCCTTAACAAATCCACCTAATTCCTCACCCATCCAAACATAATTCACGCCTAAATCTCTAAGCCAATCCCTCATAACTTCACCATTGAATTCCATAATCTTTGATCTAGGGAATCTCCTGACATCAACTAGAACTTTAATTCTTAGTTGCTTTAAGATCTCAGCGACTTCCTCTCTAGAGCGACCACCATACCCTAAGGTCCATACCTTCTTCCTATCTGACTTTAATATATTGGTAAGCATCTGTAAGACTCTCGAAGCAGTAATGAACTTTCTGGTAGTCCTTTCTGAACTCAATGACGTCTTTCTTTACATTTTCAGGATCTTCTTTATCAATCACGACTCTCTTAATAAACTCAGCGATCTCGCCCATTTCATTCTCCTTCATGCCTAATCTAGTGATCTCACTTGTTCCAAGCCTGATGCCTCCAGGATGCATGAAGTGACGGCCTTCCTTAATGTCCCATGGTAGAAGGTTACGGTTGATAATTATGTTCGCCTTCTCTAACTCCTTCTCTATGGTTCCTCCATCACCATACTTAGTTATGTCAACCAGAATGACGTGAGACTCAGTGAAGCCCTTATGCTCAGCTAACACATTAAAGCCTCGCTCATACAGGGCTTGCCCAAGAGCCTTTGAGTTCCTTATAATCTGTGATGCGTATTCTCTACCAAATTCAAGAAGCTCAGCTGACGCAACGGCTACTCCAGCAACATTATGTAAGTGATGGTTACTGACCATTCCTGGAAAAACAGCACGCTTTATTGCTTCAGCATACTTATCCCATGAAGCTATTGCTCCATGCTGGGGCCCAAAGAAAGTCTTATGGGTGCTCAACGTCATAGCGTCAGCGCCTTCCCTCAATGGATCTTGAAACTTCCCACCAGCAATTAATCCCGCAACATGAGCCGCATCATAACCTATCTTACAGTCTAAATCATGAATTGTATCAGCGAGTTCTTTTAATGGGTGAGGAAATGGGAATACGCTTCCACCAAACATCACAAGTTTAGGGGTCTTTCCCTCCCTTTTTAAATCCTTCAATTTAGCTTTTGTTCTATCAATATCTATAGTCATCTCCTTATAATCTAAGGGTAGATACTCAACATTTAATCCGCGAACCGCTCCAGCTGTCCCTCCAAACCTCTTCCTACCCATACTTATATGTCCACCTGCGGGTATGGATAGAGCCATCATCGTATCTCCAGGCTCAGTGAATGCAGTGTATAGGGATAGATTCGCGACTACTCCTGAAATGGGTCGGACGTCAACGAACTCAGCCCTGAAGAGTTTCTTCATGAGTTCTTGACAGAGAACTTCAACTTCATCAATGAACTTGCAACCAGCATATACCCGTTCACCAGGCCAACCCTCAGCGTATCGGTTACCAAAATCCGTTATTATGGCTTCCCTAACAGCGGGGCTTGGTATATTCTCACTTGCTATTAGAGGGATTACCTCCCTAAACCATTCATGATGCTTCGTCAGAAGATCGAATATTAAGTCGTACTTCTCTCTAGCTTCAGACAATTTTACACACTCCTTCTAAACCTAAAATAGTTGGTTATCAATAAATAATTATTTTGGAAGTAAAGATTAATCAAACTAACACTATAACCAAATAAATTTAAATAAGCAAGCTCTCCTAAAAACCTCAGAAAAATAAAGGGGAAAAAGAATAGTCATGGTGCCTAAAGGGTTCTTCGTTACGAGTGGTAAAGCGGTGAGTCCTACTTCAGAATTGAACGCCTTCGATTTAGCCCTAAAGAATGCGGGTATAGGGCAGTATAATCTTGTCCCAGTAACCTCGATCATACCTCCTAACTGTAAGGAGGAGAAGGAACCAACAAGAATGGTTGAGGGAACGATAACCTTTGCTGTGGTTGCAAGAATGGATGGAAGTGAAGGAACGATAATAAGTGCAGGTATAGCTTGGGCTTGGGAGAAGAATAAGAGTTACGGGATTGTGGCGGAAGCTCATGGACATATGGATAAAGATGGACTTCGAAGCCTTCTAGAATGGAAGATAAAGGAGATGGCTAAAATAAGAAACATTGAGATTGGTGAAATAAGATATAGGGTTGAAAGCCTGAAGATCCCTATGGATAATTACGGCTCAGTCGTAGCAGCCTTAGTCTATATATTTTAACAACATCTATTTTTAAGTTGGAATAGGTATAGAGAACGACAAACTTAATAGGAGATTTAATTAAAAAGAATTTGTAGTGTGAAAGATGAGCAGGCGTAAGAAAAGAAGGGAAGAGGCGCCCCTTCCCGCTTTAAGTGCGGGTTTGCTACGTTTCTTCGAAGAAGAGACTTCTGGAGTGCGGTTGAGACCCGAAATTATAATTATATTATCGGCGGGTTTGATAATAATGTCCATAATACTTCCTATTCTATACCCTCCGATCTGAGGGATCTAAACTTCAATTTATTTAGAAAAGCATATAATTTACTTGATGCCTTAAAAAATCTAACTTTTAACAACACAGTTGAGGCTGAATGGTGAATAATGTAAACCTGAAAGAGAGTGTTCAAAAAGATATAGATAAGGCAATTAAGAGGTATTCTTCACTTTTCACGATGCCCTCATTTAGAAGCATATCTATTATTTTATTGCTCATATGCTTGTTTGCTGGTTTAATTACACCATTACACTCCATGTTTACTTTAGAGAAAATTTTCAATAGGATACTTTTGGGATTAACATATTATGTAGTTGTAATGGCTTGGAATCTACTGCTTAAAGAGACACTCTATAAAAGGGAGCCTTTACTGACATTAAGGAGGCTATCTGCTCTCTCCATATTTTCAGTTGGGGTATGGACGCTTTTCTTATTGCTTGGAGTATCGCTGACATACCTTCTAAAATCCGATCATTTATGGATGAAAATTCTATTTATAGGTGTAACGGCGGCCTCAATACTTAACATCCTAACTCTTATTGTGTTATCTCTAAATGAAGAAAAGAAATGCGTAATCACAGCTCACTTTATACCCTTTTCGATAACTGCTATATCAGTAGCGAGGAGTAATATGGAAAATTTAGCTCTAAATCTAGTGACATATGGAGCAATAAGTGTAGCAGCATCGATTTCGAGTGCACTGATATATTTGAGGCATGTGGATAGAGTGGGGGAGAGGTATGTCGGTTTTTCATCTCTGAGGCTTTTAAGGGCGTTCTTAGCTGACTGGATGGAAAGCCTCAATTCTCCATTAGAGGAAATACTAGAAAGCATCGGGCATTTAGAGAATGTTAAGGTAGCACTCATAAACTTCTATTCTAAAGGAAAGATAAGAGCCTCATTAGTGGTTCCAGCTATACATCCTGGACCATTCAAGAACGTCGGAAGCAGTCCACTTCCACACTTAATTATTGAGTCATTAGAAAAAAAGTTTGGTTGTGTAGGCATTGTTGTACATGGTGTTTCAGGTCACGGTTTAGACTTAACGTCTCAAGACCAAGTCAATCGTGTTTTAACAGAAATCACAAATTTAAAGCCGAATCCAAATGTCGTTGAGTACATTACTCCTTCAGTTTCAGTCGAAGTTAATGAAGCAAAAGCGAAATGTATAGCGTTTGATGGGTACGCATTAATTACTTTAACTAGGGCTCCAAAAGCCATGGAGGATTTGCCTCCCAGATTAAGTGAGGAGATAAATGAGGAAGCTAAGAAAAGAGGATTCAGAGAAGCTATTCTTGTAGATGCCCATAACAGTATAAATGGAAACTTTAACCTTGAAGAGCATTTAGCCACTTTGAAGGAGGCAGCCTTGAGGGCTCTAGATGAAGCTCTAAAACAACCTAAATATAGATTTGAGGTGGGCGCTTATAGGATTGAACCGAAGGAATTTGGATTAAAGCAAGGTATGGGTCCTGGAGGTATAGGTGCGCTCGCCATTAAGATTAGAGAACGAAAGTTTATGTTGATATCAATTGATGGAAACAATATGATTTCTGGCTTGAGAGAGGATATATTATCCGCCTTATCTTCCATTGGAATTAGGGATTGCGAGGTCGTTACAACTGATACTCATGTTGTTAATGGTATAGTATTAACTGGGAGAGGATGGCACCCAATAGGGGAGGCGCTGGACAATAAGTTACTAGTTAAGTATGTAGTGGAGGTAGCTGAAAGAGCCTTGTTGAATTGTGAAGAGTGCACAGTTTCTTGTGATATTCTGGAGATACCGAATGTTAAAGTGATCGGTGAAGAACAGATTAGGTCTTTAACAATTAGCATAGATGATATAGCAAAGAAAGCTAAGAAATATGCCCTCATAATTTTTCCTATTTTGGGTTTACTCCTATCCTCAGCAATAGCTGTGCTATAACACACCCTATTAATTCTTGATGCCGAAAAACATTCATTCGTTAATTTACCCACTTTGAAACTTTATTTTTAAAGATTAAATTTGAGAAACTCTTTTTTCAGTCAGTGAGATCATAACTTCATACTCATATATTGCTCTTGACGCTATAATTGAAGCATCTAAGACCTCCTTATCTATACAGAAGGATTCATTAAAAAGTGAACGCGTCTCTTCCCTAAATGAGCCATGAGGGAAACCGCCTATAATTATGGCTGGTTTATCCTCATTCTTTAGGGTGGCTATGACATCCTTTAATGTTGAAGGTTTCCCTGAGACCTCAAATCCTATCACTCTGGATGGGCGGAGCTCTTCAATAAGCTCCTGTAAAGTTTTATCTTCAATCTTGAGGAGAGGATCCCCGTTTGGGGGGACATGACCATACTCGAATAGCTGCTCAATCAATCCTACGAATCTAGTGTAGTTTCGAGGAAGTCTAGTCGTAGGGTCTACACTTATAACTTTATCTGATATAGTGTGGACATAAATTTGGAGTAGTCCTTCTTTATTTAAAGGTGAACCTAGAGCCTCCAATAAAGTGAAGTGGACTATATCGGGGCGACCTCTCTTTTCAGGATTTTTAAGAGAAAGTATGGCTCTGTGATGGTAAGACCTATCCAGAACAATAGAGCTTGGATGACGCCCCTTCTTTTGAACATATTTAACTATAACTGGATGTTTCCAAAGCTTTGGAGGAATAGTTTCTAAGGCTGATTCAGCAAGTATTAGGAGAAGCAATTTAATCTCATTGAAATAATTATTTTTTAAGGAGTATAATAAGGATATCCAGAAAGTTATGGTTGAGAATGTAATGGTAGAGATGAAGAGTCTGGCTGAGGAGAGTATACGCAAGCTCTTAGATTTAGCCTTTGAAATGTTCCATAAAGATAGAGAGCTCTCTCATCGGTATGTAGAATTAGCCTTCAAGATCTCTATGAAGACTGGAGTACGAATACCTAAGGATTATCGCTTCTTCATATGTAGAAAATGTAAAGTTCTCTTAATTCCAGGCTACAATTGTCGTGTAAGACTTCAACCTAGAAGAGAGCCACATATCGTAGTTACATGTTTAGAGTGCGGTCGGATGACTAGATACTTATTACGAGGACTTCATAAGAGAAGATGATGAGAATGACTAAAATGCCGGTAAATATTTTTTGAAGAAGTGGAGGTTTCTTTTTTAGTGGATGTTTTAAAACGATACATATTAAAGCTTTAATGAAAGTTTTTATAAGGGAGCTGAAGATTTAAGAGAAGGAGTGTTTGAGAGGGAATAGTGATTGCCTACAGTTTATGATGTCCCAGCGGATAGATTGATTGAAAGGGTAGCGGAATACTTAAAGAATAATGTAGATGCTGTTAAGCCACCAGAATGGTCCTTAATGGTTAAAACAGGCTCTCATGTTGAGAGACCTCCTCAAAACAAGGATTGGTGGTATGTTAGATGCGCTTCTCTCCTGAGGAAGGTATATTTAAGAGGACCCATCGGAGTTGCGCGTTTACGCTCTATGTATGGAGGTAGAAAGGATAAAGGTGTACGTCCAGAAAAGAGCGTTGATGGTGGAGGAGCCATCATAAGAAAAGCTTTACAGCAACTTGAAGAGGCAGGGTTCATAAAGACGGAAGGAAAGAAAGGTAGAGTCATAACCAGTAAAGGGAGAAAGCTACTGGATACTATTGCTACCGAAATTTATAGAGCACTCATTAGGGAAATACCTGAATTAGCGAAATATTAAGGTGTTAAGAATGAGTGAAGAGGAAGAGCTGGAGAGAATTCGTAGAAGAAAACTGGAGGCTCTTCAGAGACGAATCTATGAAGAACAGCAATTAGAGAAGCAGAGGGAAGTGGAAATGAAGATTCAAGCTATTCTCCGCCAGATTTTGACTCCCGAAGCTAGACAGAGACTTGCAAATATAAAGATGGTTAAACCAGAATTTGCAAGACAAATCGAGATTCAACTCATCCAGCTATTCCAAAGAGGAGTTTTAAATTCACCTCTTAGTGATAGACAATTGAAAGAAATTCTTAGTCGTATTCAAAGAGGAAAGAGAGAAATTAGAATTAGGAGGGTTTAATTATGGCTAGGTATAAGCCTTTAGCAAAAAAGCTCAGGTTAGGAAGTAAAATTAAGCAAACAAAGCCTGTACCTACATGGGTAGTTGCTAGAACTATGGGAAGAGTCAGGTCGTCTCCTAAAGTGAGGAGATGGTGGAGGAGTAAAATAAAACCTTAAGCAGAGACGATGAGAGATGAGTGAAGAATCTAGAGATTCTAATGAAGAGATGGAAGAGGTTGAAGAAGCCGCTGAAGAGGAAGCCGTTGAGGAGAGAGTGTACACAATACCTTTGAGTAGAGCTTTTATAGTGCCACGTAAGGAAAGAGCACCTAAAGCTATCCGAATAATCAGAGACTTCATATATAGGCATATGAAGGCTGAATCAATAAGGATCAGTAATGAGGTTAATGAAATGATCTGGAAAAGGGGGATAGAGAAGCCTCCGAGAAAATTACGTGTGGTAGCCGTTAAGGATAAGGAGGGTACAGTTACAGTCAAGCTTATAGAGGGTTAATGGCTTTTGTCTATCCACCTCACCCACATATTCGGATGTGCAAGCATAGGAATCTACATGTTGGCTACAGACAAAATTATTATTGTTCCTTCATCCATGCCGAAAAGGAAAGCCGAAAATTTAGCTAAATTGTTAAATGTTCAGCTTATACAAACAGATCTTGCATCTTCACCCTTAATCGGCGTATTAGCATGCGCAAACTCTAGAGGCATAATTTTGCCATACACAGTAAATGAAGAAGAAGTGAAGGCCATACAGGAAAGTTGGGATGGAGAGGTGGGAATTATGAAAAGTAAATTCACGGCTTATGGAAATTTAATTTTAGCTAATGATAAGGGAGCGATAGTTGATTCAGCGCTTAAATCCGAAGAACTGAAGGTTATTAGGGAAGTGTTAGATGTAGAGGTTATTCAGAGCAGCATTGCTGGTTTACCTTATGTTGGGTCGTTAGCGGTAGCCACTAATAAAGGTGTTTTATCTCACCCCTTAATAAGGGATGAAGAGAAAAAGTTGATAGAGGATACGTTAAAGGTTCCTGTCACAACAGGAACTGTTAATGGAGGCATTCCATATATATCGACTGGTTTACTTAGTAATTCTCATGAAGCGCTAGTAGGTTTTTTAACTACAGGCCCAGAATTATTTATCATAGGTCAAGCTTTGGGGGTCATTGAGAAGAGATGAGTGAAGTAAAAACTTTCAGGGTGACTGGTAGGATACTGAAGCCCAACTTCAAAACGGTTTTCAGAAAGGAGATTAGAGCTGTAGATGTGGAGGACGCTATAGAGGAAGTCTATAAAGTGTTGGGGAGTAAACATAGGGTTAAACGGTTCCACATAAAGATTGAAAGTGTTGAAGAGATAAGTCCTGATGAGGTGGAGGACCCAGTCATCCAGAGGTTGATTTCGGAGGACATTAAGATTGTCAAGAGATGAAGAAGTAAGAAAGTTGCTTGTGGAGACTCAATTCCTAGAAGCTACAGCTGAGTCTCTACAATCAAGAATAAACTTTGTTAGTGCTGCATTGGCGGACTTAAGGATTGCTAGAATGAGTATGGAGGGTCTCATGAAAGAGAAGAAGGACACTCAACTTATTGTGCCCATTGGAGGCGGGTCCTACATAAAGGTGAGGTTAGATGAGTCAGACCTAGTCATAGCTGGAATCGGAGCTAACGTAGCCGTTGAGAAGCCTCTGCCCGATGCTTTGGAGAGGATTAAAAATAGGATAGAGGAACTTGAAAAGACAGCGAGGGCTCTTCGTGAACAGCTAACTCAAGTCGCATTAAAAATTAATGATAATCGAACAAAACTTAGAGAGTTAGCTGGAGAGCGAAGGTAAGGTTGTTTGAGAGGCTTAAGCAGGGCCTTGAGAGTTTTATAGAGAATGTATCGAAAGTTGAACTCTCTCCTGAGAATTTAACACCTATTCTTGAAGAGTTTAAAATCAGCCTCCTTGAGGCTAATGTGGCGATATACACAGCAGAACATATATGCATGGAGATTATGGAGCAGCTGAAAGGACTTAAAGTCAAGAGGTTCGAAAAGAAAGACGAGATCGTTAGGAGAAAAATGAGAAATATAATTCTTGAGACTCTCTCTATAGGGCATGAAGTAAAACTAGACTCTTTAATTAGGAAGAAAAAATCTGATGGAGAAGTATACATAATACTATTTCTTGGCATTAATGGAACTGGGAAGACGACTTCGATGGCTAAGTTGGCTTACCTTTTAAACAGACGTGGTTTTTCTGTGGTTTTAGCATGCAGCGACACCTATAGGGCAGGCGCTATAGAGCAAATTATGGAGCACGCTAAAAGGCTGGGGGTTAGAGCCATTAAGCACATGTATGGTTCAGACCCTGCAGCTGTAGCCTACGACTCAGTTAATTATGCGAGAGCTAGAGGCTTGGATGTAGTGCTGATTGATACTGCAGGGAGGATGCAAACCAATAGAAACTTAATGGATGAACTGAAAAAGATCGTTAGAGTCATCGAGCCAGACTTTAAGATGTTAGTGGTTGATGCCTTAACGGGTAATGATGCTGTAAATCAAGCTGAAGAGTTCGACTCCAACATTGGAGTGGATGGAATGATCCTAACAAAGGTGGATGCGGACATTAAGGGTGGAACAGCCTTAAGTGTTATACACGCAATAAAGAAACCTATTCTCTTCATCGGTACAGGACAGGAATATGAGGATCTGGAAGAGTTTAATCCAGAAGCCTTTACGTATAAGATTCTAGGGTTATGAATGACGAAAATTTGAGGATTCGTTGATGAGGCTGATCGTTGCATCAAGAAAGGATGAAGCTTCATTAAACATCGCTGAAGCATTACTTAGAATCTACAATTTCAAGAGGACAGACACTCTTCCCATAAAGGATTCTTATGTCCATGAGGAGACAGAGGTTAAATTAATATTTATAGATGAAGAACCAGTCAACGCTCAAAATATAGACCAGATATTTAAACCGGAAATAGTGATTTTTATTTCTAGACATAGCAGTAAAAGCGGATTACCCACACTGACTGTTCATACACCAGGCAATTTTGGTGAAGCGAAACTTGGAGGCAAGTCTAGAGAACTATCCATATCTCCCGCTAATGCCATGAAGGTTGCTCTCCAAGAGTTGTTTAGATGGAAGATTAAGCTGGATTTAAATTATGAGGTCTCCTATGAATGTACTCATCACGGCCCAACTCTAGCTGTACCAACAATGTTTGTTGAATTAGGAAGTTCAAAAAGGCAGTGGAGAGATCGGGAAGCGGCTGAAGCGGTTGCTAGAGCAGCTATGGCATCGGCGACTCAAAATGGTAAATGTAGAGCGGTTCTAGGTATCGGTGGTCCTCACTACAATATGAAGTTCACGAAGATTGCTATTAATGAAGATTTAGCCTTCGGTCACATAATCCCAAACTATGCTCTGCCATACATTGATAAATACATGATTAAAAAATGCATAGTTAAGACTTATGAGAAAGTTGAAATGTGTGTTTTAGACTGGAAAGGGATTAGAGGAGCATTTAAGAACGATTTAATTACGAACCTTACTGACATAGGCTTGGAAATAAGAAAGGTTTAAAATTTTTCATATTTTTCTGTTCAACTAACGTCCTACGCCTAGCGAGTATTGTGCAATAAATTTTTATAGGAGGATAGGAATTTTTTTGTTTGCATGTAAATGGTATTAAAATCATTCATAAAATCATGTAGCAGACTGCTTAAAATGTCGAAGAAGCCCGGTAAGAGAGAGTACTGGCTATCACTAAAGATAAGTCTTTTAGGGACTGTGATCATTGGAGTTTTAGGTTTCGTAATAAAGTTCATATCGGGCGTCATACAGGGGATAACAACCTAAATGTAGAGTTGAGTTGAAATATGACAGAAAGAAGATCCTACACCTCAGTTTTTGCTGTAAGAACGACTGCGGGTCAAGAGAGAAATGTAGCTGAGCTTCTAGCTTCAAAGATTGAAGCTAATAAGATACCTATAAAATCCATAATTGTGCCTGAAACCCTTAAAGGATACATATTTATTGAAGCTGAAGGGCCCCACACGGTGGAGGAAGCCATAGCTGGAATTAAGCATATCAGATCAAGAGTTCAAGGTAAAGTTGAGATTAGTGAGCTTGAACGCTATATACTTGTCAAGCCAGTCATTGAGGAGTTAGGGATGGGAGATGTAGTGGAAGTGGTTAGTGGCCCATTTAAAGGCATGAAAGCTAGAATAACACGGATTGATAAAGCGAAAGAGGAAGTCACACTTGAACTTCTTGAGGCTACTTTCACCTTACCCATAACGGTTCATGCTGACTATGTGAAGGTTATAGAGAAGGCTAAAAAGGAGTGATGAAGTATGGGTGAAAAGAAGATTATAGAAGCTCTTATAAGCGGAGGAAAAGCGACTGGAGGACCGCCTTTAGGTCCAGCATTAGGTCCTCTAGGCGTCAATGTACTGCAAGTTGTAAATAAGATTAATGAATTAACCAAATCTTACGCTGGGATGAAGGTTCCAGTTAAGATTATTGTGGATGTGGAGACTAAGGAGTTTGAGGTTGAGGTAGGCGTACCGCCAACCTCCGCCTTAATAGTGAGCGAGTTAGGTATCTCGAAGGGAGCTAAAAGCCCTTCACAAGAGGTTGTTGGAGACTTATCAATGGAACAGATTATCAAGATAGCTAAGCTGAAACAAGAGGCGTTGCTAGCTAAAGATCTTAAGGGAGCTGTAAAGGAGGTTCTTGGCACATGTTTGAGCATGGGTGTCACAGTGGAAGGGAAGAGCCCAAAAGAGGTTCAGAGGGAGATAAATCAAGGGAAATATGACGAAATCCTCAAAGAATGAAATAAAAATCTTTTTATAAATGGCTCCTTTTTAAACTCTGATAATCGAGGTCGCCGAGATGCCATTGAACGATAAGGTTCTACTTGAAGCTATAGAAGAGGCAAAGAAGAAGGCTACGAAGAGAAATTTTACGCAAACTGTAGAGTTGATTATTAATCTTAAAGATGTAGATACGAAGAAGCCTGAAAATAGATTTCAGGAATCCATTGAATTGCCGCATAAGGTGAAGGATAAGAAGATATGTGTGATAGCTTCAGGGGACGTAGCCTTAAGAGCCAGACGCGCAGGCGCAGATCTCGTTATGGATAGAAAGGAACTAGAGGCACTTTCTAACAATCGGAGAAAGATAAAGGAGATCTCAAAAAGTTACGATTACTTCATAGCTGAGGGGCCTCTGATGCCCCTTGTCGGTAGATATATGGGATTCACTTTAGGTCCTAGAGGGAAAATGCCTACGCCTATACCGCCCAATGCAGATGTAGCTGAAGTGATTGAGAGACATAGAAGAATGGTTACTCTCAGATTGAGAGGCGCGCCCGTTTTGAGGTGTGGAGTCGGTAGGGAAGATATGGATAGTAAGGAAATTCTCGAGAATATTAAGGCTGTTATTGAGAGAATTCAGGGAAGACTGAAGAGAGGAATTAAGAATATAGATACAATTTATATAAAAACAACCATGGGAAAACCTGTAAAGATTAAAGTGTAATTTTGTGGTGTTGAGTATGCCCACTAAGCAACTTTTAAAAATGAAGAGAGAGATGGTTGAGGAAGCTAAGACTCTCCTAAGTAAATATAAAGTGTTAGCTGTAGCGGATCTTAGCAAGGTGAGGGCAAACCAATTACAGGAGCTCAAAAAGAAGCTTAGAGGTTTAGTTCATATCAAAGTTTTCAAGAACGCCATTATAAGGAGAGCCATAGAAGAACTGGATGGCGACGATAGAATGAAGAAGTTCGCTGAGTATATAAAGGGTTCAAACATATTTTTATTCACTGACATGAACCCCTACAAACTTAAGATTTTTCTAGATAAAAATAAGGTTAAGGCTATAGCGAAAGCTGGAGACGTAGCAACCTATGATGTGGTTGTGCCAGCTGGAAATACAGGTTTGCCTCCTGGTCCCATAATCTCTCAACTGAATTCTGTGGGTCTCCCCACCAGGATTGAGGGCGGAAGTGTCTGGATCAATAAGGATACTATCGTAGCTAGAAAGGGAGACGTGATAGATATGAGGCTTGCTGCTGTACTATCAAAACTGAATATTAAGGCTGTTGAAGTCGGACTCTCTCTAAAGCTGGCTTATGATGATGGCACTATACTGACAGAGAAAGATTTAGTTTTGGACCTCGAAAAGGTTAAGGACGACTTCTTACAAGCGCATAGTCAAGCTTACACATTATCGATTGAGGTTGCGTATCCAACAAAAGAGAACATTACAACTCTACTTCAGAAGGCCTTCCGAGAGGCGTATAGTCTCTCACTAGGTGCATCCATAGTGACTACTGAAACCATACCTGACATAATCCGGAAAGCTTATACGGAAGCGTTAATCTTAAGTAAGAGTTTAGAAGCTAAAGATGTAGAGGATAGAAATTCCTGAAAGTAAGGAGAGTTAGATTTAGATGGAGTATGTCTATGCAGCTTTGCTCTTACATAAGGCGGGTAAAGAGATTAATGAGGAAAACCTCACAGAAGTTCTCAAGGCAGCCGGAGTCAATGTTGACTCAGCAAGGGTGAAAGCGTTAGTAGCCTCTGTGAGTGAGATAGATATAGATGAGGTCTTAAAGTCAGCTGTTGCAATGCCTGCTGCACCCGCTCCGCAACCAACCGAAGAAGTTGAAAAGAAGGAAGAAGAGAAGGCTGAAGAGGAGGAAGAGGAGAAGGAGGAGGCTGCTTTAGAAGGGCTGGGAGCCCTATTCGGTTAAATCCTCACTATAAAAATAAGCTATCTCCTCAACTTCTTTATGAAATAGTTAAATTGAGATAATCTATCCCTTTAAATAATCTAAAGTGGGGACGGTTGGAGAGTGGAGAGGTGGCAATATTCTCTGCTGAAGAGTACGAATTAGACTTCTTTAAAGAAAATGGATACTACAGAAAGAAGTGCCCCCGATGTGGAGACTTCTTTTGGACACAAGATCCTATGCAGGAACTTTGTGGTGAAGCAAACTCCTATGGATGCGCAGAATACACCTTCATTATGAATCCTCCAACAAAGAGGAGATATGGCATATCTGAGATGAGGGAGTGTTTCTTATCTTTCTTTGAAAAGAGAGGGCACACCAGAATTCAACCATACCCTGTGGTGGCAAGGTGGAGGGATGATCTATTCTTCACCCATGCAAGCATAGTTGACTTTCAGCCTTACGTCACTAGCGGAGAGGTGCCTCCCCCAGCTAACCCCTTAGTGATCAGTCAACCATGCCTAAGATTTGTTGATCTGGATAATGTGGGACCCACATTCGGTAGACACCTAACGATTTTCGAGATGGGGGGACATCACGCCTTTAACTCACCAAAAGAAACGATCTACTGGAAGAATGAAACAGTTAGTTTCCATCATGAGTTCGTGACGGACGAGCTCGGAGTGAAGTCTGAAGAGGTAATCTATAAAGAGGGGGTGTGGTCTGGAGGCGGAAATGCGGGTCCGTGTGTAGAGAGTATTGTAAGAGGATTGGAACTTGCAACCTTAGTCTTCATGAAGTATAAGACGGTTAATGGTGAATTTATTGAGCTTCCGATAAAGACTGTGGATACTGGATATGGAATAGAGAGGTATACTTGGTTATCTCAAGGCACACCCAGCTGTTTCCATTCAACTTATGGATCAGTACTAGAAAGTATAGTTGCTAAGGCAAGTATTGATATGCCTGATGAAAAGATCCTCTCAAGAATAGGTGAACTTTCAGGGCTTATGGATATTGAAAGAGGAAAAGTAAGAATAAAGGCTAGAAAGAGGGTGGCTTCCGAGTTGGGTCTAGATTATGAGGAGTTAGAGAGACTTCTGAAGCCTATAGAGAACATCTTCACTCTTACAGACCATACTAAAACTATAGTTTTCATATTGGCTGAGGGTATAGTTCCATCCAATATGGGTGAAGGATACCTAGCAAGACTGATTATCAGGAGAATATATAGGCTTTTAAAGGAGCTTTCCCTGGAGGATAGTATCTTAGACATCGTAAATCTCCAAATAGATTATTGGTCCAGAGACTTTCCTTACTTGAAGGAGATGAGTGCTGAGATAAATGAGATTCTGAATGTTGAGGTGGAGAAGTTTAAAGATACTCTCTCCAGAGGTGAAGCGTTAATTAAGAGGTTAGTTAAGAAGTTCAAGGCTGAAGGAGTCTCGGAGATCCCGAAGGAGAGACTTATAGAGCTTTATGACTCGCATGGTCTACCACCTGAAATAGTTAGAGGATTCGCGCTTAAAGAGGGAGTTCAAGTTCAGTTACCAGAAGACTTTTACAAGATAGTTGCGGAGAGACATATCCAGTCCGCCCCTTCAATGAAGACTGAGCAAGAAGAGATAAGCGAAGATCTTATCTCGAATCTGCCTGAAACGAAACGTCTATATTATGATGATAGGTACTCATCGGAGTTTGTAGCGAGAGTCTTGAAAGTTATAAATGATAAATATGTAGTTCTTGACGCTACAGCATTCTACCCGGAAGGCGGAGGGCAGCCTGCAGATAGAGGCTATATAGAGTTTGAAGGAAGTAAGGTTCCAGTTATGGATGTTCAATCTTTAGGAAACGTCATAATTCATAAGATTGAGGGCAGACCTCCCAAAGAAGGAGTGAAAGTGAGGGGTATAGTGGACTGGGAATATCGGTATAGATTGATGAGAAACCATACAGCTACGCATATAATTTTGGGGGCTGCGAGAAGAGTTCTTGGTATGCATGTTTGGCAGCGCGGTGCTCAAAAGGGGGCGGAGAGATCTAGGCTAGATATATCCCACTATAGACGTTTAACTCCGGAGGAAACTCGTAAAATAGAGTTTCTAGCGAACGAAGCAGTAATGAAAGATATACCGGTAAATGTGAAGTTGATGCCTAGAGAAGAGGCTGAGAGGCTCTACGGCTTCCGGCTATATCAGGGAGGCGTAGTCCCTGGAAGATACATAAGGGTGGTTAAGATTGGAGAGTGGGATGTGGAGGCTTGTGGTGGACTACACTGCTCAAGAACAGGGGAGATAGGCTTAATAAAGATAGTTCACACCGAAAGGATCCAAGATGGTGTAGAACGAATAGTTTTCAGTGCTGGACCAGCCGCCATTGAGGGTATTGAAAAGACTGAGGAGAAGTTGAGTACCATATCAAGTTTAATCGGTGCACCTATGGAGAGGATAGAGGAAGCGTCTAAGGAAGTCATTGAGGAAGTTAAGGTTTTAAGAAGGAAGGTTAGAATGCTTGAGGGTGAATTAGCAAGATTAATGGCGAAGAACTACATTGAAGGAGCCAGATTAATCAGAGATGTCAGTGTAGTTTCAGACATAATCAGTAAGTTGGGCCCTGACTTAGTAATAAATGTGGCTAATGAGGTTGCGAAATTAAACTCTAAGTCTATAGGCATATTCATAGTAGTTAATAGGGCAGCTAGAGTGATCGTTAGAGTGGGGGATGAAGCCTTAAAGCTAGGCTTCAACGCGCGGGACTTAGCTGATAAGGCAGCTAAGATTCTCGGTGGTCGAGGCAGTGGTAGAGACACCTTCGCTCAAGGCGGTGGTCCCCTAACTAATAGAGCTGAAGATGCTCTTAAAACTGTAATTGAGAGTATAATGGGTGGTGCAGAGGCGTAGTTTCCAATGGTTTTAGATTGGTCTCTCATAGAAGAGAAATGGCAGAAAAGATGGGCTGAAGCCGGAATCTTTGAGTGTGACCCTGACCCAAAGAAAGAGAAGTTCTTCATAACGGTTGCTTATCCATACCCCAACTCACCTCAACATATAGGGCATGGAAGAACCTACACGCTGGCTGATGCTCATGCACGTTACATGCGTATGAAGGGCTTCAATGTACTTTTCCCGATGGCCTTCCACTATACAGGAACACCTATACTAGCCATGTCGAGGAGGCTTAGAGAAGGAGATGAGGAACTGATTAGAACATTTAAATCTATATATGGCGTTCCAGAGGAGAAGCTGAAAGAATTTTTGGAGCCTATAAGCATCGCCCGATACTTTCATGAAGAGATAAAGACAGGCATGAAGAGAATGGGATACTCAATAGATTGGCGCAGAGAATTCACTACTATAGATCCCCAATACAGCCGCTTCATAGAGTGGCAATTCCATAAGCTCAGGGAAGGAGGATATATAACTCAGGGAAGCCACCCGGTGGGTTGGTGCCCAAAATGCGGAAATCCAGTTGGGCAACATGACACGAAGGGCGATGTTGAGCCAGAGATAGAGGAGTTTATAGCCATAAAGTTCAAGCTTCATAATGAAGACGCGATTCTCCCAACAGCAACTTTACGTCCAGAGACAATATTCGGAGTCACAAACATATGGGTTAATCCTGACTCTGAATACGCAAAGGTGAAGGTTAAAGATGAAGTTTGGATTGTAAGTCTGGAAGCTGTTGAGAAGCTGCGCCTCATGAAGGACAACATTAAATTAATTGAAAAGTTTAAAGGTGAAAGCCTAATAGGGAAGGAAGCCATAAACCCTATCACTGATAAAGTGATTCCAATATTACCGGGCAAGTTTGTAGATCCCGATAATGCAACAGGAGTTGTTATGTCGGTTCCGGGACACGCTCCATATGACTATATCGCATTAGAAAACTTGAAGGAAGATGAAGTTTCTCTAGAGAAGTTTAAGATCGGGGATAAAGTCAAGCCTTTAGTTCCCATCTCAATCATTAAAGTCCCAGGCTACTCTGAAGTACCAGCTTCAGACATAATTTTAAAGTTACATATTAGAAGCCAACTTGACCCTAAATTAGAGGATGCTACCAAAACCCTATATAGGAACGAATATGTTTCAGGCATAATGAAGGAGAATACAGCCTCCTATGCGGGTTTGACTGTGGCTGAAGCCAGAGATAAAATAAGAGAGTTTCTCCTAAATAGCGGATTGGGCGACGTAGTTTTCGAGTTAAGCAATAAACCTATTTATTGTAGGTGCGGAGCCAAAGTAGTTGTAAAAATCTTTGAGGATCAATGGTTCATAAATTATGGAGATCCGAAATGGAAGGCCTTAGCTAAAGAGTGCCTTGAAAATATGGAGATACTCCCAGAGGAGATTAGGCAGGAATTTATTAATGTGGTAGATTGGCTTAAGGAGAAAGCATGCGCTCGTAGAGCTGGGCTTGGAACTAAGCTTCCATGGGATAAGAGGTGGATTATAGAGTCCCTTTCAGACTCAGTCATCTATATGGCTTACTACACAATCGCGTATATCTTAAGAAAGTTTAACATTAAGGCCGAGAACCTCAACGACTCAGTGTTCAACTATGTCTTTCTCGGTAAAGGTACCCCTGAAGAAGTGGCTGAAAAGTCTGGCTTAGAAGTTGATGTGTTAAAGTCTATGCGTAGGGAATTTCTATACTTCTATCCGCTGGATAGCCGCCACTCGGGCAGAGACCTCATCCCAAACCACTTATCCTTTATGATATTCATCCATACAGCCATATTTCCCAGAAAATTATGGCCAAGACAGATAGTTGTTAATGGAAGCGTTCTAATGGAGGGGCAGAAGATGAGTAAGTCTCTAGGCAACATAATACCATTAGTGGAAGCTATCTCCATGTTCGGTGCAGACTCACTTAGACTCACAATGCTCGGAACCGCTGAGCTACTCCAGGACGCAGATTTCAGCATGTCCATGGCAAGGTCTGTAAAGGAGAGATTAGAGAAATTGTACAATTTCGTTTTAAACATCGCCTCAATAGGGAAAAATGCAGAGGTTAAACCTAAATTAGACCATTTGGATAGGTGGATGCTGAGCCGACTTCAGAACCACATTAAGGAAGCCACTGAAGCCATGGATAAACTTATGGTTAGAAGAGCGATAAATACGGCGTTCTATCTTCTAGATCAGGATTTACAGTGGTACCTACGTAGAGTTAGAGGTGACAAGCAATCGGTGGAGATTCCCCCCTCCAGATATAGAATAGTAAGACAGGTTTTAGAAGCTCAAATCAAGATGCTTGCTCCAGTAACACCTCACATTTGCGAGGAGCTTTGGGAGATTCTAGGTGAGAAAGACTTCGTCTCGTCAGCTCCCTGGCCAAAACCAGATGAGAAGTTAATAGATGAGAAAGCCGAGGAGTTAGAGGAGTTGCTGAAGAATTGTCTTAGAGACGCACAAGAGATAATTAAAGCAACGAGGATTTCGCCTAAAAGTGTGAGGTTCTACACGGCTGCATCATGGAAATGGGAGATCTATAGTAAACTGTTAGCGCAATCCCTTGAGGGGCGCATAGACTTCAAGTCTACCCTTAGAACGCTCCTTAAGGAGAAAAGAATGAGGAGCAAGGAGACGGTGGACTTCATAAGGAGGGCAATAGAGGATCTAAATAGACTTCCGATAGAGAGTAAAAAGAGAAGAATGAAACTTACCATGCAGGATGAAGTTGAGATCCTTCATAACTCAGTAGAGTTTCTGAAGGAAGAGTTGAAGGCGGAAGTAGAGATTTATAGTGAAGAGGATGAGGGTATATACGATCCAGCTGGAAGAGCAAAGTTCGCTAGACCATTAAGACCAGCAATCTACATCGAGTAAAGAGTAAAGTTAAACTATTTATCTGAGAGGAAAGATACCTATTTTAGGCGGGCCCGTGGCGCAGCATGGATTAGAACTCTACAGAAAGCGCGTCGGCCTTCTAATCCTGGAAGATAGCCGAAGATCCGGGGTTCAAATCCCCGCGGGCCCACCATTTAAGCGAAGAATCTACTTAACTTTTAAATGTGCGATGTTAGGTTGCGGGACGGGTAATCTAATTAATGACTAAAACCCCATTTTTAAGGAGGTTAAAGAGAAGAATTGGTTGGAGAGAGATCGTGAAAGAGGAGTTAATGAACTGATGATTTCGGAAAGACCATTTAACGAGTTTAAAACCCAATGCAGAAATGCTATAGAGGAGGCTTTACACACCCTACTTCCAGAAGCTAAATATGCTGTGGTTAGGTTGGTTGAGCCTCCATCCCCAGAGATGGGCGAGTTAGGTTCATCCATAGCATTCGAGCTTTCAAAGATTATTGGTGAAAAACCCAATGTTACAGCAGAAAAGATAGCAAACTCAATAGACGCTGAACGTTTCCCTCTAATAGAGTCCGCAATTCCGATTAGAGGTTACGTAAACTTTAGGATGCAGTACCCGGCTTTCGCTTCAATGACCATTCGTTCTGTGAGAGAGCTTAATGAGACATACGGGTATGTGAAGGAGGAGAAGACCTTAAGAATCATTGTGGAGCATACAAGCGTTAATCCTATCCACCCAATCCATATTGGACAGGCAAGGAATCCTATTTTAGGCGACTCATTATCTAGATTGCTCTCCTCTCGGGGGCACAACGTGAAGAGGCATTATTATGTAGATGATGTTGGGAGGCAATCAGCCGTAATAGCTTACGCATATAGCAAGTTAGGTAAGCCAAAATCGAACCTTAAGCCTGACCACTTCATCGGAATCCTATACGCAATAACAAGCTGTCTTCTTGAGATCTCGAAACTCAGAAAAAGCGGAGAGAAGAAAGCGGAGAAGCTATTAGAGGATTGGCTATCCGTTGCTGAAGACCTTAAGAAGCGATTTCCAGATCTATTCAAGAAAATTGAAGACTTAATTTCTAAAGAAGAGAATTTTGAGGAAGAGATCAGAGCGCTTATACGGAAGTATGAGGAAGGGGAGAGGGAAGTTAAGGAGTTAATAAGGGAAATCTCAAACAGCTGTCTGGAAGGCTTCAAAGAGACACTGAGTAGAATAGGGGTGGAGATCGACTCTTGGGACTGGGAGAGCGAATTCATATGGAATGGATCGGTAGCTAAAGTGATCGAAAAATTGAAGGAGACGCCTTATGTCTTCTGGAGAGAAGGCGTACTGGAATTTGATGCTGAGAAGACAGCTAAGGAGTTTAATCTTAAAGGTAAGTTGGGTTTGGAGGAGAGTTATGAGATTCCCTCCCTCACCTTAGTTCGGGCTGACGGAACAACTCTCTACACCACGAGAGATATAGCCTACTCCATCTGGAAGCTATCCAGAGCTGATAAAGTTATAAATGTTGTCGGTATGGAGCAGAGACTTGCTCAGTTACAGATGAAGCTTGCCCTTTATGCTTTGGGGATGGGTGACCTAGCACAAAACCTTATACATTTCGCCTATAACTTAGTTCGCTTACCTGGATATAGAATGTCCAGTCGCAGAGGAAGATACATCACTCTAGATGAAGTTATAGATGAAGCTATTAATAGAGCCTACAAGGAAGTCTCGAAACGTTCTCCCCATCTTCCTGAAGAGGAAAAAAGAAAAATATCTGAAGTGGTAGGGATTGGTGCAATCAGGTTCTTCCTTGTCAGTGTTGACCCAGCCAAGCCTGTAACATTCACTTGGGATAAAGTTCTGGATTTCGAGAGGAACAGTGCGCCTTACATTCAATACACCCATAGCAGAGCCACTAGTATACTCAGAAAGACTGATGAGTCACCGTCTCAACCGAATCTCTCCTTGCTCTCATCGAATGTTGAGAGGAGAATAGTTTGGACTTTAAGCAAATTCCCTGAAGCGGTAATAGAGGGGAGTGAAAACCTTAAGCCTAACCTTATAGCAGACTACATCCTGAACCTAGCGGATCTATTCAATAGTTTCTATAATTCTACACCTGTGCTTCATGCTGAAAACATAGAGCTTCGTAATGCCAGGTTGGCTCTAGTGGAGTCTGTTAGAATAGTGTTGAGGAATGGACTTAACCTTTTAGGTATAGAGGCTCCTGAACGAATGTAAAACTACTTTATAGAACCCCTTTAACGCTCGGCTTTTCGCCCTTAATTCTTTCCTCTATATGTACAGCTTCCCTTAAGGCTACAGCCAGAGCCTTAATTGCAGCTTCAACTTTATGATGGTCATTTTTTCCGTAAAGCAGTGATATGTGAATATTAGCCTTCAATGCCTCACCTAGAGAGAGGAAGAAATGCTCTATATCTTCAACTTTAACTCCCTCAATGTCGGATCCTTTAAGCCCTAATTCTAGATGAACGTAGGCTCTGCCACCCAGATCTATGGCTGCTCTGACTAAGGAGTCATCCATGGGCACTATGGAGAAACCGAATCTCCTAATTCCAAGTTTCTCGCCTAAAGCTTTCCTTGCAGCTTCACCTAGCACTATGGCTACATCCTCCATTAAGTGATGAATTAAGTCTCCAGTAGCATCCACTTCTAGATTCCAGTAGGAATGTTTAGCCAAAGTGGACAGCATATGATCGAAAAATCTTATTCCAGTGTTAACTTTAGACTTACCTTCCCCATCCAAGTTAAGGTTAACCCTAATTTTAACCTCAGTAGTTTCTCTTTCAAGCTTAGCAGTCCTCATCTTTACATCCGCCCACTCATCCAATAATAGAAGGAAGGTCATTAACATCATTTATTATTATGTCAGCACCTAACTCCACATATCTCATCTGTAAACTCTCCTTATCCTCTGCTGAGGAGAGTACACCGATGAAACATATATTTTTTATTCCCTTCCCTCGCGCATTCACAACAGTGAGGAGATCGGACACTGAATCTCCAATATACCCGACTAATCCATCGCAACTGCATTTTTCGAGAAGTTTTATGAATAGTGTAGGGTTAGGTTTTCCCAGCGAGAGTTTCCTTCCACATTTTTCATATAGAGTTTTCTCGCATTCAGCTATATCATCGAAGAAGATTAGCCATTCATCCTCAAAGAACTCGAGGGCACTGTTTCTCTCAAGATGATATAGTGCTTGAGCTCTGGATCTCTCAGAGTAGATTGAGAATTTACCTGTTTTATCATATAGCGTTTTAAGCGTGTTCATGGTTGGGATGAATTTCTCTTTAGCCATGAAGCTCTCTTCAAACTTAAAGTATGGTTCTTCACCATAAAAGAGACTGAATAATTCAGCTCCGAGATATGACTCCTCAAAAAGCCTTCTTAACAAGTCACTTCCCTCCTTTCTATAAAGAGCCATCTTGTCAGCTAGAGCTACATTTTCTAAGGCTGGTTCAGGGAAGAAGTCTTTCAGAGTCACTCTTACTGCTTCCGGGTCTCCACTTGAGCATCTAGAGAGGAAGTTCTCCATCTTATACTTGCTGCCCTCCTCCTTAACTATATCCTCAAGTCTTATTCCATAACTTCTTAATTTATTCCCAGCAGCTCTGAGTTTCAGAACATAATCCTCAAGATTGGTAAAGTCGAGTGTAGAGATGTGTAACTTAAAATCTTCCATTAATCCTTTAAGTTTCAGTTTTCTGAAGAGAGACGCTAATAGATATAATGTTAGGGCGTATGTTAAGTACCAATCGTTATTGAAAAGCCCTGTGTCCTTGAATTTATTTACGTCGCTAAGGGAGACTGCTTCACACTCCTCATCTAATCCTAAAATATCTTTGAAATAGTAATTTACAACCTTAACAATATTCTTCCTGAATGAACTGAATGTCTGTACGAGAACACCGTCAAAATCAAAGATTAACCTACAGATCTCGCTGGCACGGTCTCTGAGTTCCTTCTGTATGTACAAATTTGATATCCTCTCTACAATTTAACTCTTAAGCACATCCTCAAATGCTGAGAGGAAAGACTCATTCTGTTCACGGGTGCCAACTGTTACACGGATACAGTCTGATAGCAGAGCTCTATCGGATACGTCCCTAATCAAGATCTTCCGCTCTCTAAGCTTCTTACAGACTAGTTGCGGTGTGAGGCTATCCTTGAGAAGTCTTATAAGTATAAAGTTGGTTTTTGAGGGGTAAGGCTTAATTCCCTCGAGCTTAGAGAGTTTGGATTGAAGCCACTCCCGCTCTTTAATCAGCAGCTTACTTCTCTCATCGAAGTAACTCCACATTTTTAGGGCGTTAGCTATAACTAGCTGGGTGAGGTAATTCATGTGGAAAGGATGTGTCGCCCTCTTCATGAAGTCGATTACTTCGGGCTGGGAGAGTAAATAACCGAATCTGACGCCAGCTAAACCGAAAACTTTAGAGAAAGTTCTCATAATGACCAAATTATCATAACCCTTCAATTTATCTATCATCGAGTAATCTGCGAAGTGTACATACGCTTCATCCAAAACCACTAAAGCATCCAGTTTCAGTATCTCCTCAATATCCTTCTCTGGAAATTGATTTCCAGTCGGGTTATTAGGTGAACACACAACGATTATTGAAACATCTTTATTCATAGCCTTATATATCTCATCGAGATTCAAGCTGAAATCCGGATTTAAGAGTACTCTTCTAACCTTGCCGCCACTCAGCCTTGTGAAGTAGGAGTACACAGTGAAGGTGGGCTCAATAGTTATCACTTCTCGCCCTCGTCTCAGAAACGTCCTGAAGAATACCTCCATAACGTTGTCTAATCCATTACCCACATAGATCATAGATTCATCGATTCCCAGAAACTCAGATAGAGCTGACACAGCGAAGGCGCCTAAGTTGGGAGGGTACAGCCGTAAATCCACTTCTTTGCATGCATCTTGAACAATTCTCTGAATCACGTCACGTTCAATGAAGAAGTTCTCATTCATATTCAGTCGGATATATTCCTCAGGAAAGACTGTTTTAATCTCAAAAATTTCAGAGTGCAGTATCTCCTCACGAACTATATCTTTAATCTTCATCTTCTTCACTCCTAACATCTACACTCTTAGCGTGGAAGCGTAAATCTTCCATAAGGGCTAACTTAACAGTGCTCCTCTTTAGCCTTTTAAATCCCATGGGAGTACATCTCAAAAAGTTAACGCTCTTGATGAAGTCTCTAATTGAAAGGCCAGAGTATACTCTTGCGTAACCTCCTGTTGGGAGAACATGGTTCAGACCTGAAGTGTAATCCCCAAGTGCAACGGGTGAGAACTCGCCTAGAAATACCGCTCCCGCATTCCTTATACCTTTAAACACTTCATCTGGATTTTCAGTCAAGACCTCAACATGTTCTGGAGCTATAAGATTCGAAAGTTTCACAGCCTCCTCAAGATCTTTAACCAGAACTATAAAACCGTTATTTTTCAGACTCTTCCATACAGTCTCTTCACGATCAACCCTCCTCAGAAGAGTTGAGATTCTATTATTAACTTTTTCAGCCAATGACTTACTATTAGTAAGTAGAATGACCAATGCATTTTCATCATGCTCCGCTTGAGCGAGTAAGTCCAAGGCAACATACTCCTCATTAGCGTTCCCGTCCGCAATGATAACTATCTCTGTAGGACCAGCAGGTAGATCTATAGCTACCTCCCTACTCACCTCCAGTTTAGCGGCTGTGACGTATATGTTACCCGGACCAACTATCTTCTCAACTTTCGGGATTGATTCGGTTCCGTAAGCCATAGCAGCTATTGCCTGCGCTCCCCCAACTCTGAATACGTCAGTAACGCTGGATAGGTCAGCTGCAACGAGAATCCTTGGGTTCACCTTCCCGCTTTTTGAGGGGGGAGAACAGAGTATTAGATCCTTAACACCCACCAATTTAGCTGGAATAGCGCACATTAAAACTGTTGATGGATAAACTTTCTTACCACCAGGAGCATATACGCCAACTGAAGAAAGAGGTACATACTTCTGACCAACCGTTACTCCCTCAAACGGCGCTACGCTAAAGCCCTCACTTAGCTGAGCT